>DASUSP010000036.1:0-5183 GCA_036375035.1 Candidatus Limnocylindria bacterium | reverse complement strand
CAACGCCAGGCGCATCGCGCGCTCCGGCGTGGGAGCGCTCATTCCCCGATGAGCAGCGAGCGCAGCTCTGCCTCCTGCTCGGCAGATGTGATCGCCAGCAGCCTGTCCCCGTTCTGCAGCTTGAAGTCGGGCCGGACGGGCATGGCGCGATCGTTGCGGATTACCACCGCCACGTGGCTGCCCTCCGGGAGCTGGAGGTTGCGCAGCTCACGGCCGATCACCGGGGAGGTGGCGTCGATCTGCGCCTCGACGATCTGGACCTCGCCCTTCTCGAGCTCGGTGAGGTGCAGCAGGTCGTGGACGGGGATCTCGTGCTCGATCACGCCTAGGATCGTCCGCGTCGGGCTCACCGTCTCGTCGATCGCCAGCTGGCGGAAGAGCTGCTCGTTCTTGGGGTTGTTGACGCGGGCGATGGCGCGCGGGACGTTGAAGCGCATCTTCGCCACCTGGCAGGCGACCAGGTTGTCCTCGTCGTCGCCGGTGACGGCGGCCACCACGTCGGCCCGGGCCATGCCGGCCTGCTCCTGGTAGCGCCCCTCGCAGCCGTCGTTGGGAATCACGATGCTCCCCAGCTCGTCGGCGATCTGCCTGGCGCGCGAGGGGTCCTTCTCGATCATGACCACCTCGTGGCCGGCGGCCAGCAGCTCCTTGGTCAGGTAGTAGCCGACGTTTCCTCCGCCCACCACCACGACGTACATCAGCCGCCCTCCCCGGTGGCCGGCGCCTCGGCTGCGGCCTCCGACCCGGCCTCAGGCTCGGCCTCAGAGGCAGCCTCGGCGATGGCGTCCTGCGCCTCCTCGGCCGCCTTGGTGCCGGCGGCCGGCGCTCCCCGCAATGGCTCGGCGGTCGGCGGCTTCACGTTGCCGCCGGTGGCCTCCGCGCCCTGCGTGGCGGCCGTGACCAGGGCATCGGCCAGGATCACGGTGCGGCAGATGGTCTCCAGGCCCAGGGACCGATAGGCCTCGGCCCGCACCGGGTCGTTGATCTTGGCGATCACCCGCGGGATGCCGAAGGTGTGCTTGCCGAGCTGGGCCGACATGGCGTTGCGGTTGTCGCCCTCGGTGAGGCTCATGAGCAGGTCGGTCATCTCGGCCCCGGCGCCACGCAGCACGTCCTCGTCGGCGCCGCTGCCGCGCACCGTCACCCCGCCGAACGAGGCGGGGAGCCGGTTGAACGCGCGCTGGTCGGTGTCGATCACCGTCACGTGGTCGCCTCGCGCGTCCAGCTCGGCCGCCGTCCGGGCGCCGACGCGTCCGCAGCCGATGATGATCACTCTCATGGTGTGTGTGCCAGGTCCTCCGTCTCCGCCCGCAGGCACCAGACCGGGGCCATCGAGTTGCGCATCACGTACGGTACCGTGCGTCCTGCGTCCCAACCGCCCCCGAAGCGCTTCTTATAGGGTAATCCCATCACGATCAGGTCGACGCGCTGCTCGACCGCCTCGTCGACGATCGCGGCGCCGGCCGCGCGCGCCTGTGAGATGGAGGTCCGGACCTGCACCTGGTGCTCGGCCAGCAGGGCCTCGCCCCGGCCCAGGATCTCGTCCGCGAAGGCGATCGCTCCGGCGTTCTCGGCATCGAGCTGCTTCTCGAACGGCACCTCGATCACATGCAGCAGGATGGCCTGGGCCTGGGTCTCGGCCAAGAGCAGGGCGGTGAGGCGCAGCGCGGCCTCGTCGGCGACGGTGCCGCCAAGGGGGACGAGGATGCGCTCGAAGGTGAGCAGCGGGGCGCGCTTCTCCGCGCGACGTCCGAAGATCATGCAGCGCCTATCCTACGCGCCCCTCATCCACCCGACGAGGGCGCCGGGACCTCGATCACCGTGTCGGCGATGAACTCGTCGGTGACCGTGTCATCCGCCCACACCCGCAGCTCGCCGGGAGGCAGCGCGGAGCGGCTCAGCAGGCCGCAGTCGGCCGGGTAGGTCGTCTGCGGCCGGGTGTCGGTGCGCGGGGCCGTCTCGCGGGCCCGGATCCGCAGCTCGCCGCCGCTGAGGCTGGCGGTTCGCAGGTCGAGGCTCCAGCCGGTCGTCAGCCGCGGCCCGAGGAACACGCAGACCAGGGCGTGCGCGTCGAAGTCCAGGTCTGCCGGCACCTCGGCGACCAGCTCCGCGGCCGCATCGGGATCGAAGGCCAGCGCCACGGCCTCCTCGCGCCGCTCGACCGGCTCGGCGTCCACGTCATCGAGGGTCAGGATCGGCCGCTCGGAGGGCGTCGGGGAGGGGTCCGCGGGCACGCCGCACCCCGCACCCAGCAGCGCCAGCGCGCAGAGCATCAGCAGGGAGCGTCTGGTCTGCATCGGCCTAGCGCCCGTAGCTGAGCCGCTCCGCCAGGCGCGGCGGCAGGTCGACGGCCCGCATGGCCCGCTGGGTGGCGTCGATGTCGTAGCTCACCCGCCGAAACTCGACCTCGTCCGCCTCGGTGTCCAGCACCAGGTACGACGCCGCCGGGTTCCCGTCGCGCGGCTGGCCGACGCTGCCCGGGTTGACCAGCGAGCGACCGAGCCGGATCGAGACCGGGTCGCCGGGCATGGATGGCACCGCCGTCACCAGGCCGTCGTCGGCCCGGAAGACGACCGGCACGTGGGTGTGCCCGTGCAGGCAGACATCGGTCTCGAAGGCCGGCAGGTTGGCGGTGGCGACCGCCGTCCCGGTGATGTACTCCCACATCGGGTCGCGGGGTGAGCCGTGCACGGCGGTCAGGTCGCCCTCCGCGCGGACCTCGGGCAGCGCGGCCATGTAGGCGCGCGCGTTCTCGTCGATGACCTCGGACGTCCAGTGGATGGCGCGCGCGGCATCGGGGTTGAACCAGGAGCTGTCGATGGTGCCGATCGCCGCCGCATCGTGGTTGCCCAGCACGCTACGGGCGCCCATCTCCTGCAGGGCCACGATCACCTCGTTGGGCTGCGGGCCGTACCCGACGATGTCGCCGAGCACCCAGATCTCGTCGACCGCGGGCAGGTCGAGGCGCACCGCCTCGAGAGCGGCCAGGTTGGCATGGATGTCGGACAGGACGGCGAGACGCACGGGACCGCGAGTATACCGATGCGCCGGGATCAGCCCAGCGGGCGCCGAGAGGGCTCGCCCGGGCGCCGCGGGAAGCGGGTCGGCGTGGCCCGCTGCTTGGGCACCACCACGAAGGTGTGGCCGCCCAGCGTCGCAGGACCGGCAGGCTCGATCCGCAGCCTGCCGCCGCCCAGCTGTCGGATCGCCAGGCGCCCGTGCCGCACCTCCTCGTCGCCGTCGGTCAGCGGTCCCTTCCAGGCCAGCAGCGCGCCACCGATCCGAACCAGCGGCAGGGCCAGCTCGGCGAGGACCGGCAGCGGGGCGCAGGCCCGTGCCGTGGCCAGGTGGTACCGCTCGCGGTGCGCCGCGTCACGGCCCAGGGCCTCGGCACGCTCGGCCAGCACGCTCGCGTTGCCGATCCCGAGCGCCGCGACGAACTCGGCGAGGATGGTGGACTTCTTGCCGACCGAGTCGACCATGACCCACTCGATGTCGGGGCGGGCCAGCGCCAGCGGGATGGCCGGCACCCCGCCGCCAGACCCGAGGTCGATCACCCGATCGGCGCCGGCGGCGTCCACCAGGGGCAGCGCCGCGAGGGCATCGAGCAGGTGCAGCCGAGCCACGTCGTCCGGCTCGACCACGCGTGTCAGGTTGACACGCCGATTGGCCTCGAGCAGCAGCGCGACGTACCGCTCGACGGCGTCCCCGAAGCCGCTCGGCAGCGCGGCCGACAGGGACGGCTCCTCGGCGAGCAGCGCCTCCAGCGCGCGGCGCGCGCGTCGCGCCGCGTCGGCATCGGGCCCTGGAGCAGCTGGAGCCAAAGAAAAATGCCTCCGCCGGTGGCGTTTCGGTCTTCCCGGTCGCATGCGGTCTGGATGGCCGGCTCTCGCATCGGCCCCGCAGGCGCCCGGTTACCGTACTCGGCCGCCGGGGAAGCAGGAAGGGCACCATACCGCCGGCAGGGGTGGACAACAAGTCCGGTTTTCCACGATTTCGCGCACCGTCGCCGAGAATGTGGATAAGTAGGACGGATATACTCAGCTTCGATGGCGCCACGGCATCCCGGCGACGGTAGGATCGAGGAGTAGGTGGCGGCGACACTGACCGACAGTCCGCCACCGCGCTTCGCGCACGACAGCGAAGCGGAGCTGGCCAGGATCCTCGACTACTACCAGGTTCAATGGCGATACGAACCCGACGTCTTCCCCATCTCCTGGAACGCCGACGGCGCGGTCACCGAGTCTTTCGCGCCGGACTTCTACCTGCCCGAGGTCGACCTCTACCTGGAGCTGACGACGCTGAAGCAGTCGCTGGTGCGCCGGAAGAACCGCAAGCTCCGCTGGCTGCGCCAACTGTACCCGGAGATCCGGGTCAAGCTGTTCTACGCCCGGGACTTCAAGGCGCTGATGGTCAAGTACGGCCGCCTCGACTTCCTGGCTGACGTGGCCGCCATGAACGGCAACGGGCCGCTGAACGACCGCTCCGGCGGCGAGGACTGATGACGGGACCGATGAGCACCACCGACGCGGCCAGCCGGCCGACCATCCACGACGACGTCGAGGAGATCCTGCTCAGCGAGGAGCAGATCGCCGAGCGTGTCCGCCAGTTGGGCGCCCAGCTGGCCGCCGACTACGCCACGCGAGACCCGGTGCTGGTCAGCGTCCTGAAGGGCTCGATCGTCTTCCTGGCGGACCTTATCCGGGCCATGGAGATGTCCGTCTCGCTGGACCTGATGGAGGTCTCCAGCTACGGGGCCTCGACCGAGACCAGCGGCCAGGTCCGCATCCTCAAGGACCTCTCCAAGCCGATCGAGGGGCGAGACGTGATCGTGGTGGAGGACATCATCGACACGGGGCTGACCCTCAACTACCTGCTCAAGTACCTGCACGACAAGGGGCCGGCCTCGGTCCGGATCTGCTGTTTGCTCGACAAGCCGGCGCGCCGCCTGGCCGAGATCCCGATCGACTACCGCGGGTTCACCATCCCGGACCGATTCGTGATCGGCTACGGGCTGGACTACGACGAGCGCTACCGCAACCTGCCGTACATCGGCGTGCTGAAGCCGTCCGTCTACGGAGCCGCCTCGCCGGAGGCCTGAACCGATGGGCGAGGGCCGTCGCTACCGGATCCCGATCCTCCTCGGCAGCCTCGCCATGGCGGCGGCCGGGTTCCTGCCGTGG
>DASUSP010000035.1:0-11611 GCA_036375035.1 Candidatus Limnocylindria bacterium | reverse complement strand
GCGACGCCGACGGCCAGCCCCTCGACGCCCATCAGCGGCGCCAGGAAGATCGCGGCGGCGATGATGCACAGGTTGTAGGCCAGCGGCGCCAGGGCCGGCACCGCGAAGCGCTCGTACGAGTTCAGGATGCCGCTGATCACGGCACCGATCCCGATCAGCACCGGGCTGAGCAGCATCACCCGCGTCATGCGCACCGTCAGCTCGGTCGTCGGCGCGTCGAAGCCCGGGGCCACCACCGGCACCACCAGCGGAGCAAAGATGGCCATCAGCAGCGAGAGGGCGGCCAACGCGATGACCACCAGGTTGATGACGCTGCTTGCCAGCCGCCACGCCTCGCGCTCCTGGGCCCGGGCGCGGTAGCCGGAGAAGACCGGGATCAGGGCCGCCGACAGTGCTCCGGCCACGACCAGCTGGAAGATGGCGTCGGGGATGCGAAACGCGGCGAAGTAGGCGTCGAGCTCGCGGCCGGTGCCGAACTGCGACCCGATGACCAGCAGCCGCACCCAGCCCAGCAGCCGGCTGGCGAGCGCCGCCACGGTCAGGATCAGGCTTGCCTGGGCCAGCACCCGTCCCGCAGACGGCGCGGCCTCGGGAGGGCCGCCGGCCGGACCGGCGGGTTGCGGCCCCGACGCCCCGCCGTCGAGCGGCCCGCTCACCGCTTCCCGCCGTCATCGCCGCGCCGGGCGCGCGGATGCGCGGCGCGGTAGGCCCCCTTCAGCGCGGCGTCGGACAGGTGCGTGTAGACCTGGGTGGTGGCCAGGTTCGCGTGGCCGAGCAGCTCCTGCACGCTCCGCAGGTCGGCCCCGCCCTCCAGCATGTGGGTCGCGAAGGAATGGCGCAGGGTGTGCGGCGAGGCGAGGCCGGGAAGCCCGCTGGCCTCGGCCCAGCGCCCCACCACCAGGCGCGCGCCACGCGCGGAGAGTCCGGTCCCGGTGGCGTTCAGGAAGACCGTCGCGCTGGCCGCCCCCCGCCCCCGAGCGGCGAGAACCGTGCGCCCCTCGGCAAGGTACGAGCGCAGCGCTGCCTGTGCCGGCGCCCCGAACAGCAGCTCCCGCTCCTTCTGTCCCTTGCCGATCACCCGCAGTCGGCCGCGGGCCACGTCGAGCCGGTCCATGGTCAGCGTGGCTGCCTCACTGATGCGCATACCGGTGGCGTACAGCAGCTCGAGGAGCGCGGCGTCCCGGCGGCGCAGGGCGTCGCGCAGGGCGTCGCGCAGGGCGTCGCGGAGGGCGTGGGCGGGCGCGGTCCGCTCGGTGCGACCTGGTGCCTCGACCAGCCGCGCGGCGTCGGCCACGCTCAGCACCCGGGGCAGCCGTCCTGGACGGCGCGGCGAGCGCACCCCGGCCATCGGGTCGGAGTCGATCCAGCCCTCGCGCGTGGCGTGGCGATAGAACGACCTCGATGCCGCCAGCCGCCCCGCCACCGAGCTCGGCGCGAGGCCACGATCCGCGAGCATGGCGAGATAGGCGCGGATCGTGGCACGGTCGGGCGACTGCCAACCGACCCCATGACGCTCAAGGAACTCGAGAAGCTCGCCCGCGTTCCGCCGGTACTCGCGGACCGTCCCCTCCGACGCGTTGCGAGCGCGCAGCGAGTCGAGGAAGCGCTGCAGCTCCGCGTGGCCGCTCGGGAGGGCCGAGCTCATGCGCGACGCTTGCGCGGCGAGGCCTTGCGCTTGGGACCTGAGCGCCCGCCGCCACCGCTCCGGCCACCGGGGCGAGGTCGCCGCCCGTTGCCCGCCTCCGCGCGTGCCTGGAGCAGGAGGAGCGCGCCGTCGAGGGTTACCTCGTCGGCGGCGAGATCCTTCGGCAGCGAGGCGTTGGTCGTGCCGTCCGATACGTACGGCCCGTAGCGCCCCTCGAACAACCGGACCGCCGCCCCGGACGTCGGGTGGGTGCCGAGCTCGCGCAGGACCTTTCGGCTCCCCCCGCGCCGGGAAGGTTTCTCCTGCCGGAACAGCTCCAGCGCCTCATCGAGCGTGACGGCGAAGACCTGGTCGTCGGCGGCCAGGGAGCGGAACTCGTCGCCGCGCTTCACGTACGGCCCGAAGCGGCCGAAGTTCGCGACGATCTCTTCGCCCGACTCGGGGTCGCGACCCAGGCTCCGCGGCAGCTTGAGAAGGTCGAGCGCACGCGCCAGTGTCATCGTGGAGGGGTCGTCGCCGCGCGTCAGCGAAGCTCGCCTCGGCTTCTCGGCGCTCCCCTGCGCCGGCGTCTCCCCCAGCTGGACGTACGGACCGAAGCGACCCGTCATCAGGAACACCGGCAGCCCCGTCTGGGGATCGTCGCCCAGGCTGGTCGGCCCCTTGGCCCGCGATTCAACCAGGTCGATTGCGGCCTCCGCGGTCAGGTCGGCCGGTGGCGTCTCGTCCGGCACCGATGCGTTGAGTGCGTCCTCCCCCTCGCCGACCTGCACGTACGGCCCGAAGCGACCGATGCGCACGACGACCGGCGCCCCGGTCTCGGGGTGCGTGCCCAGCGCTATGGCCGGATACGCGATCTCCGGCTCGTTCTCGACCAGGGAGCGCAGGCCCGGCCATCCGTCGCCGCCATCGCCGTGGTAGAAGGCCTCCAGGAACTCGTCCCGGCGAAGCTCGCCCTTGCTGATCCCGTCCAGGTCCTCCTCGATCTGCCCCGTGAACCCGAGCTCCACCAACGCCGCGAAATGGTCCTTGAGCAGCTGCGTCACCGCGAACGCGGTGAAGGTCGGCACCAGGGCCTTGCCCTGGCGCCACACGTAGCCGCGTCGCTCGATGGTCGAGATGATCGAGGCGTATGTCGACGGTCGGCCGATGCCGTCCTCCTCCAGCCGCTTCACGAGCGAGGCGTCCGTGTAGCGGGCCGGTGGGCTCGTCTCGTGACGCTTCGGCTCCAGCTCGCGCAGGGCCAGCGGCCCATCGGCGCTGACCAGGTCCCCCTCCTGGAGGCGCGGAAGGACCATCTCCTGGTCGCCCAGCTCGGCAGCCGGGTCGTCCGATCCCTCCACGTATGCCCGCAGGAAGCCGGCGAAGGGCACGGTCCGCCCCGAGGCCGAGAACACCGCCGGACCCTCGGGGGTGTCGGCCGTGATCTCGGCGGTGGTGCGCAGGACCCGGGCATCGGCCATCTGCGACGCGACGGCGCGCTTCCAGATGAGGTCGTACAGGCGCGCCTCGTCCGCGCCGAGGCCAGCCCCGAATCGGTCCGGAGTGCGCGCGAAGTCCGTGGGCCGGATCGCCTCGTGCGCCTCCTGCGCGTTCTTCACCTTCGTCCGATAGCGGCGGGCACCGTCGTGGTACTCGGCCCCGTACAGGGTGCGGATCGCCTCCCCGGCCTCGGACAGCGAACGCTCGCTGAGCGTGGTCGAGTCGGTGCGGTGATAGGAGATCAGCCCCTCCTGGAAGAGCCGTTGAGCGGCGTTCATTGTCCGATCGGCCGAGAAGCCGAGCTTGCGGTTCGCCTCCTGCTGGAGCGTCGACGTGGTGAACGGCGGGTATGGCGACTGACGGCCCGGGCGTTCCTCGACCGACGTCACCCGCCACGGGAGCCGCTCCCCGACGTGCTCGCGCAGGGCGGTCGCCGCTGCCTCGTCCAGCAGGCGAGCGCTGCCCTCCCGCAGCTCGCCAGTCTCCGGGTCGAAATCGCGACCGCTGGCCACTCGTTCCTCGCCGATGCGAGCGAGCGTCGCTCGAAATGTCCCGTCAGGCGCGCCGATTGACGCCTCGAGCCCCCAGTACAGGCTCGCTCGGAAGCGCTTGCGCGCCTCCTCGCGCTCGACGACCAGCCGCACGGCTACGCTCTGCACGCGGCCCGCGGAGAGCCCGGTCTGCACCTTCTTCCACAGGACCGGCGACACCATGTAGCCGTACAGGCGATCGACGATCCTGCGGCTCTCCTGAGCGTCCACCAGCTGGAGATCGATGTCGCGCGCCTCGGCGATGGCGCGGCGGACGGCCTCCGCGGTGATCTCGTGGAACTCGATGCGCCGGACCGGCACGGACGGCTTCAGAACCTCCCGCAGATGCCAGCTGATCGACTCGCCCTCCCGATCGGGGTCGGTGGCCAGCAGGACTTCCGTCGCATCGCGCACGGCCGCCCGGAGGTCGCGTATCCGCCCTGCCTTGTCCCGCGGGACGACGTAATACGGATGAAAGCCATGCTCGATGTCCACGCCCATCCTGCCCCACGGCTTGTCCCGGATGGCCGCGGGCACCTCGCTCGCGTTCTCGGGCAGGTCCCTGACGTGGCCGATGCTGGCCTCGACGCGGAACTCGTCGCCCAGCAGCCGGGCGAGCGTCCGGGCCTTCGCCGGGGACTCCACGATGACGACCGGCTTCGGCATCAGGGTCTCAGCCCTCCTCTCGGCGGATCGTCGGTCAATCGGGTCCGACGGCGAGTCGTCGGAGCGTCGGTGAGGGAGTGTAGCACCGGCCCTCGGCAGCACCGGCGGCCCCGCGAGGACCGGCCCCGAAGGCCGGTCCGCTGCGCAGGGTGAGCCCGGATGAGGGTCCCTGGCCGGCTATCCGCCGGCGAAGTTCCAGACGATCTTCACCCGGCCGCCACTCTGAGCGATCCCGATCCCAACCCGGTTGAATCTTGGATTGAGGATGTTGGCGATGTGGTTGAAATGGCCGGGGTAGGGCTCCGCCATGAAGACCTTGTGGCACCACTCCAGCGTGCCGCGCACGCCGATGCCGCTGTAGTAGCAGAGGTTCTCCCCGGAGTGACCGAAGCTGATGCCCGCGCGGCGCAGACGGTCGGCCACGCGCGACCCATCCCGCCCGGTGTGGCTGAAGTAGTTGTAATTCATCAGGTCCCAGGCGTAGTTGGTGGCCACCTGGGTGATTGCCGCGTCCAGGCGCAGCGGGCCGAACCCGTACGCCGCGCGCGACTGGTTCAGCTGCCACAGGGCGAACTGCTGGATGTCGGACGGCGGAGGTGGGCCGGACGGCCGCGTCGGGCCGGGGGTGGTCGGGTTGCCGCTGTTCGGCGCGGGGGCCTGCGGCGGGGGGGCCGGCGCGGCCTTGGTGGTGAAGCTCCACGACCCGGTCACGGCGTTGCCGTCGCGGTCACGCGCGCCGTCGCCGAGGCTGATCCGGAAGGTCTGGCCGGCGGGCAGCGGATTCTCAAAGGTGAATCGCAGCTGCGTCCCGGTCTCATTCCAGGCCGACTTCCCGGTGACCAAGATGCCCTCCGCCGACTCGATGCGCAGCGCCGCTCGCGTGGCGTCGAGGTCCATCGGCTGGCTGAACCAGATGTCGGCGTGAGCCAGTTCCACGTTCGTGGCGCCGTTCGCTGGCGAGAGCTTGACGACCTGGGCGCCTTGCCGTGTGGTGAACGAGAAGGAGACGTCTCCGGCCAGCCGATTGCCGCGCTGGTCGTGGGCGCCGACCACGCTCACCGCGTAGCGCGCGCCGGGCTCCAGCCGCCCGCTGGGCGTGAAGCGCAGCGCGTTGCCGACCCAGCTGAGGGTACCCTCGACGGCCGGGCTGATGGCGAAGGCACGCTCCACGTCCTCGCGGTCCATGGGGGCAGAGAACCCGATCGTCACAGTCGTGGCGGCGCTCACGTCCGCGCTGGTGTCCAGCGGTGTCGCCATCTCCAGGGTGTTCTCAACGGCCTGCGTCTCGGCATCGGCTCGGACCCGATCGGCGGAGGTCTCCATGACGTAGTGGAGCTGGAACTCGCTCACCAGTGGCGCCGTCTCGGTCGTGAAGCTGAACGACCGTGCCAGGTCAAGCGACCGGCCGGCCGCGGTGCGGGCGCCTGCGCCGATGGTCACCACGTAGCGGGCATCCGTTCGCCAGCGGCGTTCGGGGAGCAGCCGCAGCTGCGTCCCGTCGGCGCTCCACGTGGCGCGCCAGTCGCTCTGCGGACGCAACCTGAGCGAGTCTTCGACCGACCGGGTATCCATGGCCTCGTCGAACTCGATCGCGACCGCGGCATCGGTCAGCACGCCAGTGCCAATGGTGTCGGGGAGGATCGACCGTGGGGTGACCGGGGTTGGCTCCGGACCGGCGGCGGCTCCCTGCAGGGAGGCGGCCAGGGCGAAGGCGATGGCGAGGGTCGCCAAGGTGATCCGGGTAAGGGCCCGGTGCTGCCGGAGCTGCGAGGCGAAGTTGGCGAATTCCTGGCGCAGTGAGGCGCCACGCTGCTGGATCGAACGCAATAGACCGTGAACTCCTGCGGTTTCTGGCGCCCATCGGGCACGTTGGGCCGAAGCCGTGAGGCGCGGGCAGTATAGCCGCGATCGGCGGTGCGTTGTCAGGCGCGCCGTCACGCTCGCCCTCCGCGGCGCCCTAGGCGGCGTGCCGCGAGTGTCGGATGGAAGGTTGCGCCCCCGTACGACGTGACCAGTCCGCGGGCTTCCAGCATGGTCAGCGCGCCCGCCAGCGCGCCCGCCGGCAGCTCGGTCGGGCCGATCAACTCCTCGACCGATGCGGGTCGCTTGAGGAGGCGCGCCAGCACGAGTGCCTCCGCGTCTGACAGCAGCGCGATGGCGGTGCCGGGCGGCTGTTCGACCGTGAGCCGCAGGCCGATCGAGATGAGCAGGTTGGCAGGTGAGCTGACCAACGCAGCGAGATGATCGGCGATCAGCCGGTTGCAGCCCCGCGACGCCACCGCGTCGATCGGCCCCGGGACGGCATACAGTTCGCGGCCGAGCTGCACCGCCGCGGCGGCAGTGAGCAGCGCGCCGGAGCGATCCGGCGCCTCGACCACCACCGTGGCGGCGGACAGACCTGCGATCACGCGATTGCGCCGCGCGAAGTCCGGGCGCCCGGGCAGGTGGCCGGGCGGCAGCTCGCTGACCAGCGACCCGCCGGAGGCGACCAGGCGCTCGGCCAGCGCGCGGTGCCGCGGCGGGTAGACGCGATCCAGCGGCGAAGGGAGCACCGCCACCGTCCGCCCGCCGGCCTCGATCGCGGCCGCGTGCGCCTCGCCGTCGATCCCGAGCGCCAGCCCGCTGACGACCGTCACGCCGGCCCGGGCCAGCTCGTCGGCGATCGCCACTGCGGAGGCCCGTCCGTATCCGCTCGCCCGTCGCGTGCCGACCACGGCAACGGCCGGCCCAGCGAAGGCGGCCAGGTCACCGGCCTGGTAGAGGACTGCCGGCCGCGGGTCAGCGCTGCCCAGTGCCGCCGGATACTCGACATCCATCGCGGTCAGGACGCGCCCGTCGATCCGACGAAGGGCCGCCTCCACGCGCCGCAGGATCGCGCGCGGTCCGCTGCGTCGCAGCTTGCGCAGGGCATCGGGAGCATCCGGCGTCGGGCGTTGCAGCTCGTCCAAGACCGCCGGCCCCGCGTCCCAGGCGTCCCGCGCCGACCCGAAGCGGTGCAACAACCGGCCGAAAGCCACCGGGCCGAGCCCCGGGACCAGGCTCAGGGCCACCCAGTAGGGCCGTTCGAGCGCCGGATCCAGCCGGACCAGGGGCAGGCCGCTCCAGCCCGGCCAGGTATCGAACCCCCGCACCCGCCCGGAGCCACGGCGCGGTGGCGACGGGTCGTCCGCCGCGTCGAGGAGCGGGCCTGCGGGGCCGACGCCGATCACGTCGCCGCCTCCGGCCGGTAGTGCAGCGCCTCGTCGAGATGGATCTGCCGCATCGCGTCGCTTCCGTCGAGGTCGGCGACAGTGCGGGCCACGCGCAGCGTCCGGTGCATGCGCCGCGGCGAGAGGCGGAACCGCTCGCCGCGGCTGTCGAGGAGCGAGAGGACCGACCGGTCGGCACCGCTGATCTCCTCCAGGCGTGACGGGGGCAGCTCCCCGTTGAGGCATCGCTGTCGCCGCAGCTGGATCGTCCGGGCGCGCGCCACCCGAGCGGCGACCCGCGACGACGGCTCCGACCCATCGGCGACGAGCCGCTGCGCCGGCTCGGCACGGACCCAGAGGTCGAGGCGGTCGCGCAGCGGACCGGAGAGCCGGGCGGCATAGCGGCGTGCCTGCCCCTCGTCGCATCGGCACTCGCGCACCCTGGTGCCGAGCCATCCGCACGGGCACGGGTTGAAGGCCAGCAGCAACCCGAAGCGGGCGGGGAGCGCCAACGCTCCCTCGACACGGGCGATGGTGACGGTCCCCGCCTCCAACGGCTGACGCAACGCGTCGAGCGCGTCGGAACGGAACTCGAGAGCCTCGTCCAGGAACAGCAGGCCGCGGTGCGCCAGGGACGCCTCGCCGGGACGCACGCGCGGGCCGCCGCCCACCAGGGCCTGGGTCGAGACGGTGTGGTGCGGCGCGCGGAAGGGGCGGCGGCGGGTCACCGGTTGGCGACGGTCGACCAGCCCCGCGGCGGAGTGGATGCGGCTCACCTCCAGCGCCTCATCGTCGTCGAGCGGGGGCTGCAGCCCGTCGGCGCAGCGCAGGAGCAGCGTCTTGCCGACGCCCGGCGGGCCGCACAGCGCCAGGTTGTGGCGCCCGGCCACCGCGATCTCCAGCGCCCGACGGCCCTCTGCCTGGCCCACCACGTCGGCGAGGTCCGGCACGTCGCCCGGCGGTGTCCACCTCGGGAGCGGCACGGGCGGGACTGCCGGCAGCTCCGCGACGCCGGCAAGGTGGGACACGGCGCCGCCCAGGCTCGCGGCGGGGCGCACGTCGATCCCGGGCACGCTGGCCGCCTCGGGGTGGCTGTCGTCCGGCACCAGCACGCTGGCCATCCGCGCGTCGCGCAGCGCGGCTACGAGGGACATCGTCCCGCTGACCGGTCGCAGGGAGCCATCAAGGCCCAGCTCCCCCAGCAGCGCCGTGTCGTTCAGCCGTGGCCCCATCGGCAGCTGGCCCGACCCGGCCAGGATGCCGACGGCAATGGCCAGGTCATAGGCGGTCCCGTCCTTGGGCAGATCTGCCGGGGAGAGGTTCACCGTGATGCGACGCGCCGGCAGCTCGAACCCCGAGTTCCTCAGGGCACTCCGCACGCGCTCGCGAGCCTCCTGCACCTGGCTGCCGGCCATGCCCACGATCGTCAGCGAGGGCAGGCCGAAGGCCACGTCGACCTCGACCCGGGTCAGGATCCCCTCGACCCCGACCAGGGAGGAGCTGATGGTCTGCGCCAGCATCGGGCTCCTGCGGGGGAAGGCGAGACGCTGAAGCGGGTGAGGTGCCGGTCGCCCGCCTGCTCGCCTCCCAAACTCCAGCGGCGACCGGCAGCGGCAGGCTAGGGCCGTGGCCGTTATCGGGGCCTTACGCGGCGCTTACCAGGCCAGGCGAGAGGAGGAGAACCTAGGCGCGGGCCTCGGCGACCGCGGCCGTGGTCTGCTCGTCGACCTTGCGGGCGAACTCGGCGACCGATCGGCCCAGGGGTCCATCGGGCCGGGAGGACATGAACGGCTCGCCCGAGTTCAGGGCGCTGATCGCGCCGCGGTACTCGTTGATGATCTCGTAGTCGACCTTGCGGTTGAGCGCCGACTCGGCGTTGCGCACGTTGATGCCGGTGTAGGCATTGGACCGATTGAGGACGAGCTGCACCTTGCCCTTCTCGTAGCCGAGGTGGTCCATCGTCTCGAGCACCAGTCGCACGTTCTTGAGGCAGGACAGGTCCGCGGTCATGACCACGAAGATGACATCGGCCTCGTCGAACAGCTGCAGGTTGAAGTCGTCGATGGTCTTCACCATGTCGACCAGGGTGTAGTCGTAGGCGCGGCGCATCAGGTTGAGCACGTTGGTGAGCGAGTGCGGGTCCGAGCGCTGCCGCTCCATCACGATGTCCGCCGCCTCCGGCGAGGGCGGGGCGAGCAGCAGGTCGATCCCGGTGTGGTGGCGGACCAGCAGCTTGCGGAGCAGGTCGGCGTCCAGGTCCGGCTCGCTGATGGCGTTCACGATCGAGGCGGTGTCCAGGCCCAGGTCCATGAAGACGCGCATGTCGCCGAACTGCAGGTTAGCGTCCAGCAGCGCCGTGCGCCGCCGGAACTCGCGAATCAGGGCGATCGCGGAGTTGATGGCGATCGTCGTGGTGCCGACGCCACCCTTGGCGCCGTAGAAGACGCCCAGGCGACCCATCGTCGCCGAGTCGCTGGCCACCGCCGTGGTCAGCGCCCCGGTGCGCGACAGCAGGGCCTTGATGCGCGCCATCAGCTCCAGCGGATGGAACGGCTTGACGATGTCGTCGTCGGCCCCGGCGCGCAGGCCCTTGACCCGTTCGGCCACTTCGGCCTCGGTGGTCAGGATGATGATCGGGACTCGCTTTCCTGCCTCTTCGGCCGCGCGGATCTGCTGGGTGGCCGCGTAACCGTCCAGCTTGGGCATGGCTGCGTCCATCAGGACCAGGTCCGGCTTCTGCTCCCTGGCCATCTCGACGCCCGCCTGGCCGTCGGAGGCGACCAGGACCTCGAACCCCTCCTGCTTGAGGGTGAAGACCAGGACGCGCTGGATGTTGAGGTCGTCGTCAACGACCAGGACCTTCGTGGCAGCCATGAAAACCCCTGGTGCGGATCTGGGCGTGGGCACGGCGATCTGCGCCGGCGGCGATTATACGGTCGCCGACCCCGGATGGACCGATGGCGACGTCCGCGTCTCACCGACCCGCGACGGGTCGCCGTCCAGGTGCCGACCCAGGAAGTCGAGCACCCGCCGCTCGTACGCCGCACCCGCCATGGCGCGCGCTTCCGAGTGCGCCGCTCCCGGCACCACGAACAGCTCTTTCGGTTCCCCGGCGCGCCGATACATGTCACGCGACTGGGTCCATGACACCAGCCGGTCGTCCTGTGGAGCGATGAGCAGAAGTCCGCGCGGGGCGATCTCGTGCACCCGGTCGATCGGCTGCCGCAGCCGCACGCGAGCTCGCAGCGAAGCGGCCGCCACGATCAGCAGCGCGCCGAGGCCCGCCAGCGGGTAGCGGCGTTCGCGCATGCTGTTGGCGATCGGGTTCTCGACCCGCGCGTACGCGGCGTCGGCCACCACCGCCGCAACCGGCAGGTCCGGGGCGGCCATGATCGCCACCGACCCGCCCATGCTGATCCCCATCAGGGCGATCGGGCCGTAGCCGCGGTGCTCCAGGAAGCGGACCGCGGCGGCGGCGTCCCGCTGCTCGGCGGTGCCGAGGGTGATCGGCGCGTCGTCGGAGTCGCCGTGGCCGCGGAAGTCGAACTGCAGCACGTGGTAGCGCGGCTGCAGCCACGGCACGAAGCCGGTCAGCCACGGCAGCCGGTGCCAGCTGAAGCCGTGCAGCAGCACGACCGCGGCGCGGGTCTCGCGACTGGCGGCGATCAGCCAGCCGGACAGCGTGTAACCGTCGTCGGTCGTGAAGCGCACGTCCTCGTAGGCCATGCCCATGTCGGCGGGCGTGGAAGGCTCCCCCTCGCCCGCCTCGAGGGCCTTGCGACCCGGCCGGACGACGCGCCTAGAGCCCTCGACCGCGGCGAAGCCCAGGTAGCCGGCCGCGGCGGCGGCCGCGACCCGGCCGAGCCAGGCCGCCAGGCTGCGGCGGCCAGCCCCGCTCCCCGGATGACGCGACATCTCAGCCGCTGGCCGCGGTCCCCGGACCGTCCGCGCCCTCGCGAGCGGTGCGCATGGCGCCCATGATCGGCCGCGTGAGCTCGGCGAGCTCCATGGGGATCACCCACTTGGTCGACTCGCCCTGGCCCAGGACCTTGAGGGCCTCCAGGTACTGCAGCGCCATGGTGCGCTCGTCGATCCCCTTGGCC
>DASUSP010000034.1:0-9769 GCA_036375035.1 Candidatus Limnocylindria bacterium | reverse complement strand
TGCAGTTCCCGGTTCCTGAGCCCTGTCGAAACCTGACATCCCCACGAACCGATTGACCGATACATCCTACCACGACCCGCTCCGGAAGTGAACACCTGTGCGGTTTCGGCCCGATGTGCGCGGGGCACTACCTGTGGGCGGCCGCGCGGCCGTTTGGTGCTCGCGCGGCGACAGCGGGACCGATGACGGGCCGTCCTGACTGCCGGCGAGGTGAGCTCGCCCGATCGACGGCTGGTTCGTCCACGGCGAGGGACACGGGCCGACCGCCTAGCGGTCGCCGCCTCAGAGCTTGATGCGGGCCTCTTTCCCCTCGCGCTCCAGCTCGCGGCGCATGTCCCGCTCGGCGATGGCGCGGCGCTTGTCGTGCGCCTTCTTGCCGCGCGCGATCCCCAGCTCCAGCTTCGCCATCCCGTTGCGGATGTAGAGCCGCAGCGGCACCAGCGTGTAGCCCTTGGCCTGCGTCTTCCCGATGAGCTCGGCGATCTGGTCCCGATGGAGCAGCAGCTTCCGCGTGCGCGTCGGCTCGTGGTTGTTGCGGTTGCCCTGCTCGTAGGGGGCGATGTGCGCGCCGATCAGCCACGCCTCGCCGCGCTCGATGCGCGCGTAAGCCTCGGCAAGGTTGGCACGGCCGGCGCGGATCGACTTGATCTCGGTCCCGGTCAGCACCAGGCCCGCCTCGAGGGTGTCCTCGATGGCGTAGTCGTGGCGCGCTCTGCGGTTGAGGGCAACGGTCTGCTCGGTCATCGGTCCAGGCCAATCATGGGTCGGAGGCGGCGGACATGGAAAGAGCCGGCCCGCCGGCCGGCTCCTCCGTCGCTACCACTCGAAGAGGTGAGTTAGCGCACCGCCTCGGTGGTGGCGTGACAGGAACTACTCACTGCACACCACCTCCTTTCGTTGCGAGCGATGCTACCAGCCCCGGGCGCCTGCGCGCAACGGGGTGGCTCAGGCTGCCGCCTGGAGCTGTCCGCGCGGGTCGTAGGAGACAGGCACCGGACCGGGCGCCAGGGACGTGCCGCCGCCCGGCGAGCCGTCGGCCGCCGGGGCCGGGGAGCGGCCGTCGCCGTCGGTTCCGACCATGCGCTCGGTCAGGATCTCGACCGCGCGCTCCACGTACGGGTCGCGCTCGGGAGGCGTGCCGTCGGGGACCTCCACCAACTCGTCGGGCTGAACCCCATCGGGCTCTCCATCTTCATCGGCGTCGACGGCCACGGAGTTGTGATCTGGCGTGAACCAGCGGGAGACGGTGATGCGGACGCCCCCGCCGTTCTCCAGCTCGCTCCAGACCTGGACCGTGTTCTTCCCGTAGGTCGGCTGCCCGATGATGGTGGCCCGATCGAGCTCCTGCAGGGCGGCGGCCACGATCTCGGAGGCGGAGGCAGAGCCGCCGTTGACCAGCACCACCACCGGAACGCTGGTGTCGGTCGCCAGCCCGTCGCCCGTGGCGGTCCACTCCTTGACCTCGTCGCCGGACGACTCCTGGATGAAGAGCACGCCCTCGTCGACGAACTCCGAGGCGATGCGCCGCGCGATCTCGATGTAGCCGCCGGGGTTGTTGCGCAGGTCAAAGACGATCGCATCCACACCGTCCTCCAGCAGCTCGCGCAGGGCCTCGCGCAGCTGGTCGGCGGCCGCGTTCGAGAAGCCGTGGAGCCCCACGTAGCCGACGCGTCCGTCGGCCAGCACGCGGGAGGTGACCTCGCGCATCTGGATCTGTGCCCGGGTGATGCTCAGTTCAAACGGCTCGTCCGAACCGCGGCGCAGGGTGAGGGTGACCTCGGTGCCCGACTCGCCGCGCACCTCCTTCACCACCTCGTCCAAGGTCTTGCCGTCGACCGGGTCCCCGTCCACTGCGGTGACGATGTCCCCCGGCTGCAGCCCAGCCTCCTCGGCCGGCGAGCCCTGCAGCGGCGCCACCACCACCGGCACGCAGCTGTCGTCGAAGGTGCTGCAGGCTCCAATATCCTCCGGGTCGTCGAGGTTCTTGACGCCCATCTCCGCCCCGATGCCCGAGAAGGTCCCGGACAGATCCTCCTGGGCGCGCTGGTAGTCCTCTGGCGACATGTAGCCGCTGAACGGGTCCTGCAGCCCGTACTCGAACATGCCGCGGATGGCGCCCTCGACCAGCTGGTCCTCGTCGGGGTCGTCGACGAACTGGTCCTGGATGCGGTCGTAGGCCTCGCAGAAGGCCTCGAACTCATCGGCCGGGGCCGCGCACGAGCCGGCACCGCCCGTGCCGGCGGCCAGGTAGCCGCCCACGAACAGCAGCGTCCCGACCACGGCGGCCAGGGCCAGCGCCACGACCCAGGTCAGAGGAGAGGAGTGCTGCGGCCGGCCCGCGGACACCGGCGGCGGCCCCCAGCTTGCGTGGGACGCGTGCCCTGGCGGCTGCAGCGGCTCGCCCGGGGCAGGGGCGTGCGGCTCGGGGGACGTATGGGTGGAATCGTGCGGGCGATCGGTCATCGGAACGCGCGGAGTCTAGCATCGGCCCGGCGAGGGGCCATTACCGGCCGATTACGTTTCGCTTACCGACCGCCGAGGCCGGGGAGGGGCCTCAGGTTGCCGACGAGAGGTTGGAGCGCACGCTGATCCAGCTCCCGAGCGCGCTTACCCCCAACCCGGCGGCCAGGATGATGCCGGACAGGGTCGCCAGGAACTGGGTGCTGACCGCGGTCGGCATCTGGAAGACCTGGACCAGGATGGGCTGGATCGGGTCCCACACCACCGCCACCATCACGATGGTGATGACGGCGCCGATCAGCCCGCACAGGATCCCCTCCAGGATGAACGGCCAGCGGATGAACGAATCGGACGCACCGACCAGGCGCATGATCTCGATCTCGTTGGCGCGCGAATACACCGCGATGCGGATCGTGTTCACGATCATGAACAGCACCGTCAGGCCCACCAGCGCCAAGGCCACGATCCCGACCGTGCGGAAGACCCCGATGATGTTCAGCAGCTGCTCGTAGTCCGCCTGCCGGGTGGTGATGCGCTCCACCTCGGCGCGCTCGCCGAGCGCCTCCGTGACCGACGCGGCAGCCTCGGGGTCGACCAGGCTGATCTCGATCGATGCGTACAGGTCGATGTCGGACCCTCCCAGGTCCAGGGTCTGGCCGCGCTCGCGGTACGCCTCGCGCAGGCGCTGCATGGCATCGTCGGGGCTCACGTACTCGACCGATGCCACTCCCGGCAGCTGCTCGACGTCGCGAATCAGCACATCCCGCTGCGAGTCGGGCAGCTGCTCGACCAGGCGGGCAGTGACACCGACCTTGCTCTCGATGAACTCCAGCCCCGAGTTCAGCCCGGCGATCACGATGAACAGCCCGGACAGCAGGACCAGCATCAGGATCACGGTGGCGGTGGCGGCCAGGCTCATCATCGCGTTGCGCCAGAAGCCCTGCCAGGCGCGGACGATCGAGAACCCGACGAAGCGCAAGAAGACCATCGGTCAGTACTCGCGCTCGTAGGCAGCGCCGGACTCGTCGCGCACCAGCGTCCCGTGCTCCAGGGCCAGGACGCGCCGCCGCATGGCGTTGACGATCTCCTGGTTGTGAGTCGCCATCAGGACCGTGGTGCCCAGCCCGTTGATCTGGATCAGCAGCTGGATGATCTCCCACGACGTGACGGGGTCCAGGTTCCCGGTCGGCTCGTCGGCGATCAGCATGGCCGGGTCGTGGACCAGGGCACGGGCGATGGCCACGCGCTGCTGCTCGCCGCCGGAGAGCTGGGTCGGCAGGTGGTCGGCGTGGTCCTGCAGCCCCACCAGGCTCAGGAGCTGCGGGACGCGGCGGCGGATCTCGGCGCCGGACGCCCCGGTCACTTCCAGGGCGAAGGCGACGTTCTCGAAGACCGTCTTGGCCGGCAGCAGGCGGAAGTCCTGGAACACGATCCCGATCCGCCGTCGCAGCTTCGGCACGTCCCGGCGGCGGAGCCGCGACAGGTCGCGCCCGGCCACGACGACGCGGCCGCTGGTCGGCAGCTGCTCCCTGATGAGGAGCCGGATGAAGGTCGACTTGCCGGCGCCGGACGGCCCCACCAGGAACACGAAGTCGCCGGCGGGGATCGTCACGTTAACGTCGGCCAGGGCGACCTTGCCGTTGGGGTAGGTCATCCCCACGTCGACCATGTTGATCACCGGCTGGTCGGCCGCGGCCTCGACCCGGGCGCGCGGCCGCGTGAGCGCGCCGATCACGCGGGTGCCCCCTCCCCGATCCGGGAGCGCAGGTAGCCCTCCATGAAGGCGTCCAGGTCGCCGTCCAGCACGGCGGCCGGGTTGGCGGTCTCGACCCCGGTGCGCAGGTCCTTGACCATGGTGTAGGGCTGCAGCACGTAGCTGCGGATCTGGTTGCCCCAGCCCGCCTCCACGTGCACGCCGCGCAGCCTGGCCATCTCGGCCTCGCGCTCCTCTTCGGCGCGCTCCACCAGCTTGGCGCGCAGCACCGCCATGGCCCGCTCCCGGTTCTGGATCTGGCTGCGCTCGTTCTGGCAGGTGACCACGATGCCGGTGGGCAGGTGCGTGATGCGCACCGCGCTGTCGGTCTTGTTGACGTGCTGGCCGCCGGCGCCGCTGGCCCGATAGGTGTCGACCCGAAGGTCGTCGTCGCGGATCTCCACCGCGGCCGCCTCGTCCACCTCGGGCATGACCTCCACCAGCGCGAAGCTGGTGTGGCGGCGCTTCTGCGAGTCGAAGGGGCTGATGCGCACCAGTCGATGGACGCCTCGCTCGCTCTTCAACCGCCCGTAGGCGTAGCGCCCGGACACCGAGAAGGTGGCGCTCTTCAGCCCGGCCTCTTCGCCCTCGGTGGCCTCGAGGATCTCGGTCTTCATGCGGTTGCGTTCCGCCCAGCGCAGGTACATGCGCAACAGCATCTCCGCCCAGTCCTGGCTCTCCGTCCCGCCGGCGCCGGCATGGACCGATACGATCGCCGGCCGGCCGTCGTACGGATCGGACATGAGGAGCAGGCCCTCCATCCGGTTCCAGTCCGCGGTGAGCGCATCGAGGTCACGCTGCAGGTCGGCCTGCAGCCCGTCGCCCTCCTCGGCATCGGTCTCTGCCAGCTCGGCGATCTCGGCCAGGGCATCGGCCCGCGCCTTGAGATCGGTCCAGGCGCCGACCTCCTCGCGGAGCTCGTCGGCACGGCGCAGCAGCGCCTGCGCGGCGGCCTGGTCGTTCCAGAGATGGGGATCCGCGGACTTCGCCTCTAGCTCCGCGAGCTCGTCCTGCTTGGCGGGCAAGTCAAAGGCGCACCGCCGTATCGGCCACGAGGCGCGCGAGCCGCAGCGCCTCGTCCTTAATTGTGTCCAACCGCAGCCACCATCGGAAGTTCCATCTCGCCCGGCCGCAGGCCCTTGGTGCGAACCTTGGCCGGGTTCACGCAGGGGCAGTATGACTGGCGCGGGCAGGAGCCGCAGTTGCCGTCGCAGTCGAGCGTGAACGCGTAGCTGCAGCGCATGCAGTCGCGCTCGCACATAATCAGGTCTTCGTAGGGCTCTGACGGGTCTCGGAAGCGGGTGACGAGCGGGAGCTCTGCTGCCGGTCTGGTGGGAGAGGGAGAGGGATCGTGGATCGTCTCCACTGCTCGAGAGGGGCCGGTCAGCTGCTTCACGAAGGCCTCCATCTACCCGGATGGCGAGATCACCGCGCCTCGCCGTCCAGTGCCCCATGCTAGCGGCTTGCCCCGCGTTCGCCAACCCCGCCGGAGGCCGATTTGTGCACCGATTCTCAGGCTCGATGTGGGAACGCTGTGGATTACCGGGTGCCGGCGGTACCATCGGGCCATGCCGGACCCGTCGCTGATCATCTGGGGCGTGATCGCCATCGCGGTGGTCCTGCTGTGGCCGATCCGCAACTGGATCCGGTCGCGCTACGACCGCGACGACCCAGGGGACGATTGACGCCTATGTGCTGAGGCCGCTCCAGGGAGCGTCCTCGCGGCGGACCGCCACGTCGGCATAAGCCTGCAGCATGCGCGGCCAGGCACCGGCCCCGTCGAACTGGTCGCGGTAGGCCGCGCCACCCGGGCCGTGACGCTCCCAGCCGGTGTGCACCGCAGTCACCCGGGTGCGGTCGCCGGGAACCGGCTCGAAGCGAACCTCCACCTGGCTGGCGCGCGACGGGTTGACCTCGGGCACGCGATCCGGGCCCACCTGCCAGCTGAAGGCGAGCCGATGCGGTGGCTCCCAGGCCGAGACCCGCCCCCAGTCGAGGCGCATCCCGCCGGATCCGATCTCGTGGCAGAAGCCGCCGACCCGCGGCTCGATCGCGATCCGCTCCAGCAGCTGGCCCGACCAGGTGAAGTCGCGTGGCCACCAGGCGTTGATGCCGTCGGTGAAGGCCGCGAACGCGTCGGCCACGGGCAGGTCCACGGTGATCTCGTGCCGGATCGGTGGGACCGCTGGCTGTCGCTCGTCGCTCATGCCCCGTGGCAGCGCTTGTACTTCTTGCCCGATCCGCACCAGCACGGGTCGTTGCGGCCGATCTTGGGCCCGGTCCGGCGCTGCGCGCCGTCCCCGCCGCCGCCGTCGCCCACGGTCGCCACCGGCCCGCCGGCAGCCGAGCTCGCCACGCCCGCCGCGCCCGCGCCCGCCGCGCCCGCGCCCGCCGCGGCCCCCATCTCCAGGCGCCCCTCGGTCATGCGGCGCGGCTGCTGGTGCTGCTGCGGCTCGCGGGTGACCGTCACGCGGAAGACGGTGTGGCTGACGTCGGTGCGGATGGTCGACTTCAGCTCGTCGAACATGCGGTAGGCCTCGACCTTGAACTCGTTCAGCGGGTCGCGCTGCGAGTAGGCACGCAGGCCGATGCCACGTCGCATGTCGTCGACGGCGGTCAGGTGCTCGATCCACAGCGTGTCGATGACGCGCACCAGGACCAGGCGCTCCAGGACCCGCATCCCCTCCTCGCCGGTCTCGGACCGCTTGGCCTCGTAGGCCTCCTCGACACCGGCGATCAGGTCGTCGGTCAGCGTCTCCTGGCTCGTCGCGTCGTCCACCGCCGCGATCAGCCGCGGATCGAGGTTCGGCACCATCTGCTGCAGCCGCGCCTTGAGCCCCTCGCGGTTCCACTCGTCGCGGTCGCCGGCGGTGTGTTCGGCGACGAGCGAGGCCACCTCGTCGGCCAGCATGGCCAGGATGGTCGGTCCCAGGTCGCGGGCGCGCAGGATGCGCTCGCGCTCGTGGTAGATCGTCTCGCGCTGCCGGTTGATGACGTCGTCGTACTGGACGACGTGCTTGCGCGCGTCGAAGTTGTAGCCCTCGACCCGGCTCTGCGCACCCTCGATGGTCTTGCTCACCATCCCCGATTCCAGGGCAGTGTCGTCGTCGAAGCCGAGGCGGCCCATGATGGCCTTGACCCGGTCCGACGCGAAGCGCCGCATCAGGTCGTCCTCCAGCGAGAGGTAGAAGCGGCTGCTGCCCGGGTCGCCCTGGCGGCCGGCGCGGCCGCGCAGCTGGTTGTCGATGCGGCGTGCCTCGTGGCGCTCGGTGCCGACGATGTGCAGGCCGCCGGCCGCGATCACCTGGTCGCGGTCCTCGGCGCAGACGCGGTCGGCCTCGGCCAGGGCGGCGGCATACTCCTCGGGAGAGGCCTCGAGGATGTTGCTGCCCTTCTTGTGCAGCAGCTCTGCGGCGAGGACCTCCGGGTTGCCACCCAGCAGGATGTCCGTCCCGCGGCCGGCCATGTTGGTGGCGATGGTGACGGCGCCGGATCTCCCGGCCTGCGCCACGATCTCCGCCTCCTTCTCGTGGAACTTGGCATTCAGCACGGCATGCTTGATGCCGCGCCGCTTGAGCATGTCGGAGAGCATCTCGCTGATCGCCACGCTCACCGTGCCGACCAGGACCGGCCGCCCCTTCTCGTGCTCCTCGGCGATCTCCTCGACCACCGCGGTCCACTTCCCCTTCTGGGTGGCGTACACCAGGTCGGCGAAGTCGTCGCGCACCATCGGGCGGTTGGTGGGTATGACCACCACCTCCAGGTTGTAGATCTTGGCGAACTCCTCCGCCTCGGTCTCGGCCGTGCCGGTCATGCCGGCCAGCTTGTCGTACATGCGGAAGTAGTTCTGGAAGGTGACCGTGGCCAGGGTGCGCGACTCGCTCTGGATCTTCACGCCCTCTTTGGCCTCGACGGCCTGGTGCAGGCCCTCGCTCCATCGGCGCCCGGGCATCAGCCGGCCGGTGAACTCGTCGACGATGATCACCTCGCCGTCCTTGACCACGTAGTCGCGGTCGCGCTTGTAGAGCACCTCAGCCTTCAGGGCCTGGTCCAGGTGGCGGGCCATGCTGAAGTCGTTGCCGAACAGGTTGTCGACACCGAGCCAGCGCTCCATCTTGTCGGTGCCGGCCTCGGTGATGGCCACCTGCTTGAACTTCTCGTCGACGATGTAGTCCTCCTCGGCCTTCAGCCGGGGAGTGAGCCGCGCGAACTGGATGTACTTGTCCGCGGACTCCTCGGCCGGGCCGGAGATGATCAGCGGCGTCCGCGCCTCGTCGATCAGGATGTTGTCCACCTCGTCGACGATGGCCATGAAATGGCCGCGCTGGACGCGCGCGGCCAGGTCGACGACCAGGTTGTCGCGCAGGTAGTCGAAGCCGAACTCGTTGTTGGTGCCGTAGGTGACGTCGGCGCCATAGGCCTCCTGGCGCGTGGTCGGTCGCAGGTTGCGCAGCCGCTCATCGGTCTGTGGGAAGTCGGGGTCGAAGATGTAGGCGGCGTCGTGCTGGATCGAGCCGACGCTCATCCCCAGCTTGTGGAATACCGCCCCGATCCACTGCGCGTCGCGCTTGGCCAGGTAGTCATTGACGGTGACGACGTGCACGCCCCGCCCGGTCAGCCCGTTGAGGTAGGCGGCCAGCGGCGCCACGAACGTCTTGCCCTCGCCGGTCTTCATCTCGGCGATGGCGCCGGAGTGCAGGACCATGCCCCCAAGCAGCTGGACGTCGTAGTGTCGCTTGCCGAGCGCGCGACGCATCGCCTCGCGGACCGCGGCGAAGGCCTCGGGCAAGATCTCGTTCAGCGCGGCGTCGATCTCGCGGCGCTCCTGCTTGCGCTGCTCCTTGCGCTCCTCCGAGTGCCGCGCCGGGTCGCCGCCGACCAGCTCGGTCTCCTCCTCCTCGCCCGGCGGCACCTCGCGCAGCTCGATGGGCGTGAGCAGCTCGCCGAGATCGTCGCGCAGGCGGGCGCGCAGCGCGTCGGTACGGGCGCGCAGCTCGGCGTCGGTGAGCGCGTTGAACTCGGGCTCGAGCGCGTTGATCTGGCCAACGATCGGCTCCAGCCGCCGGACCTCGCGCTCGTTGGTGTCCGTGAGGCGGGAGAGGAACTTCAGCATCGGAACGCCGAGTATAGACCGATGCCGCCGCGGACCCGATCTCGGGCCAATCCCGCGCCGAAGCTTCGCCGCCGCAACCGATAGATGAGTCGCATTCGCGCCCGAGGCCCGTTCCAGGCACGATCTGACCGTTCTATCGGTTGTCCGGCCACACGAAGCGTGCGCCGGGGCACGCCTCAGGCTCCCCGCGGACCGATAGACCGCGAGATTCGTGGCCCCGCCGAGGGCTCCGGCGATAACCGCATCGATAGATCGGCGCGCGGGAGCCGATGGCGGTCACCACACGTCGCCCGGCCGCCACTCGCAGCTGATCGGCGCGTCCGGGTCCAGGTCCGGATCGGTGAGCGCGGTGAACTCAGGCTCGAGCGCGTTGATCTGGCCAACGATCGGCTCCAGCCGCCGGACCTCGCGCTCGTTGGTGTCCGTGAGGCGGGAGAGGAACT
>DASUSP010000033.1:0-3241 GCA_036375035.1 Candidatus Limnocylindria bacterium | reverse complement strand
CGGGATATCGCCGCTCGACGCCTCTCGGGCGGAGCGCTCCCGTGCGCAGTTCGGCCGCTGTGCGACCTCTCGCGGGGCAGGGGCTCCCGCGGAGTGATCAGATCACCTGAACTCTAGGCCGGCGCCGCTTACCGGCGGCTTACCGGCGCATTACCTGGCGAGCGGGAATAGAACGAGTGTTCGCATCGTTCTGGTAGAATCGCGGACGATGCCCTCCGACAAGATCGTCGTGCGCGGCGCGCGCGAGCACAACCTCAAGAACATCACCGTCGAGATGCCGCGCGATCGGCTGATCGTGATCACCGGGCTGTCGGGGAGCGGCAAATCCAGTCTGGCCTTCGACACGATCTACGCCGAGGGCCAGCGCCGCTACGTCGAGAGCCTGAGCGCCTACGCGCGCCAGTTCCTGGGCCAGATGGAGAAGCCGGACGTCGACCAGATCGATGGGCTCTCACCGGCCATCTCGATCGACCAGAAGGGCGCCAGCCGCAACCCGCGCTCGACGGTGGGAACGGTCACCGAGATCTACGACTACCTGCGGCTGCTCTTCGCCCGCATCGGGCGGATGCACTGCCCGATCTGCGGCAGGGAGATCACGCGCCAGACCGTGGAGCAGATCGTCGACCAGCTCTACGGCTTGCCGGATGGCACGCGGCTAATGCTGCTGGCTCCGCTGGTCCGCGACCGCAAGGGCGAGCACGAGAAGCTGCTGGCCGGCGCGCGGCAGGCTGGCTTCGTCCGCGTTCGGGTGGACGGCGAGCTGCGCGACCTGGACGAGGAGATCAGCCTCGACAAGAAGTTCAAGCACAGTATCGAGGTGGTCGTCGACCGGCTGGTGGTGCGTCGGACCGATGAGGACGGCTCGCCCCGACCCGATGCCTCGCGCATGGCCGATTCGATCGAGACCGCCCTGCGGCTGTCAGACGGCCTCCTGCTGGTGCACCTGCCCGACGCGCCGAAGAAGGAGCAGGACAGGCTCTACTCCGAGCGGTATGCCTGCCCGGAGCACGGCGGCTCGTTCGAGGAGCCGGCCCCGCGGAACTTCAGCTTCAACTCGCCGCACGGGGCGTGCCCCGACTGCACCGGGTTGGGCTCGCGGCTGGAGATCGACCCGGATATGGTCGTGCCCGACGAGTCGCGCACGCTAGCCGACGGCGCGGTGCTGCCCTGGCGACGGATGGTCGTCACCGAGTCGTGGAGCGCCAAGATCCTGGAGGCGGTGGCGCAGCATTACGGCTTCCCGATGGACGTGCCCTTTGCCGAGCTGAGCCCGGAGGCGAGGCAGATCATCCTGCACGGCAACCACGGGGAGCGGGTCGAGGTCCGCTACCGCGCGCGCAACGGCAACTACCACACCTTCCGGACCTCGTTCGAGGGCGTGGTGCCGAATCTGCAGCGCCGCTACCGCGAGACCGGCTCGGAGATGATCAAGGCCGAGATCGAGCGCTACATGACCACCAAGCCGTGCCCGACCTGCAACGGGATGCGGCTCAAGCCAGAGTCGCTGTCGGTCACGGTCGCGGGACGCAACGTCATCGAGACGACCCGGCTGTCGGTGACCGATGCACTGGCCTGGTACCGCGAGCTGCCGAACCTGCTCAGCGAGCGCGAGAACACCATCGCGCGGCAGGTGCTCAAGGAGATCCGCGGCCGGCTCGGCTTCCTGGTCGACGTGGGGCTGGACTACCTGACCCTGGACCGCGCCAGCGGGACCCTCTCCGGCGGGGAGGCGCAGCGCATCCGGCTGGCCACCCAGATCGGGTCCAGCCTGATGGGCGTGCTGTACATCCTGGACGAGCCGTCGATCGGTCTGCACCAGCGCGACAACGATCGGCTGATCGCCACCCTGGCGCGGCTGCGCGACCTGGGCAATACGCTGGTGGTGGTGGAGCACGACGAGGAGACGATCCGCTCCGCGGACTGGGTGATCGACATCGGGCCGGGCGCCGGTGAGCACGGGGGCGAGCTGATCCACTCCGGGCCGCTGGACGAGCTGCTGACCAACGAGGCATCGATCACGGCGGCCTACCTGCGTGGGGATCGGTCCGTCCCCATCCCGCGGCGCCGCCGCAAGGGGAGCGCCCAGTGGCTGACCGTCCGTGGCGCGGCCGAGAACAACCTGCGCGACCTGGACGTATCGTTCCCGCTCGGCCGCTTCGTGGCCATCACCGGGGTCAGTGGCTCCGGGAAGTCGAGCCTGGTGACCCAGATCCTGTACCCGGCCCTCGCCGCGCGGATTTGGGGATCGCGCGACCGCCCCGGAAAGCATCGGGCCATCGAGGGGATCGAGGAGATCGACAAGGTCATCGAGATCGACCAGTCGCCGATCGGGCGCACGCCGCGCTCGAACCCGGCGACTTACACCGGCCTGTGGGCGCCCCTCCGCGAGCTGCTGGCCGCGGTGCCCGAGGCCCGGCTGCGGGGCTACAAGCCGGGGAGGTTCAGCTTCAACGTCAAGGGCGGCCGCTGCGAGGCGTGCGAGGGGGCGGGGATCGTGCAGATCGAGATGCACTTCCTGCCCGACGTCTACGTCCAGTGCGAGGTCTGCAAGGGCAGGCGCTACAACCGGGAGACGCTCGAGATCCACTACAAGGGCAAGAACGTCGCCGAGATCCTGGAGATGACCGTCGAGGAGGCGCTGACGTTCTTCGACGCGGTGCCGAGCATCCGCAACAAGCTGCAGACGCTGTTCGACGTCGGCATGGGATACATCCACCTGGGCCAGCCCGCCACGACGCTCTCCGGCGGCGAGGCGCAGCGCGTGAAGCTCGCCACCGAGCTCAGCAAGCGCGCGACGGGCAGGACCTTCTACATCCTCGACGAGCCGACGACCGGTCTTCACTTCGACGACGTGGCGCGGCTGCTCTCCGTCCTGTCACGCCTCGTGGAGAGCGGGAACACGGTCGTCGTCATCGAGCACAACCTCGACGTCATCAAGACGGCGGACTGGGTGATCGACCTCGGCCCCGAGGGCGGGGACAAGGGCGGGCACCTCGTGGCCGCCGGCACGCCCGAGGAGATCGCCGCGGCGCCGGAGTCGCACACGGGCCGCTACCTCGGACCGGCCCTCGGCATCGCGGCGTCCCGGCAGTCGCCGGCCGCCGCCGGGTCGCGGCGCCGTCGGGAGGCGGTCGCGGCCAGCTGACCCGCGACCCCGGCGGACGGTCCGGGACCGGCTGGGTCCTGTGAGATGCGAGCTGGCGAGGGTCGTGGTATGCGCGTTGGGTCGATCCGGCCGTGA
>DASUSP010000032.1:0-13618 GCA_036375035.1 Candidatus Limnocylindria bacterium | reverse complement strand
GCGGGCCCATCGGTGCATTGGTGGCAGGCCGCTCCGTGAGCGTGCTCATGGCAGGCATTCAGCTCCACTGCGGAATTCCGGAAGGCGGGCGGCGCGCATGGTCGCCCGGCGGACGTGTGCACGCTCATCGTAGCAAGGTTCAGGCCGATGAAACCTTTCGGCCCTTGGCTGCCTCGATTGGAGTACAGACGATGCCGCCTGACGCGCGGCGGCCTTCCAAGCGACCGATCGAGGATGACCGATGCAGACGAGTGACCGATTTCGACTCCTTCGCGGCCTCGGCCTGGCGGCCGGCGCCCTGCTCCTGGTGAGCGGTGCCGTGTTCGCCTCCCAGGCCAACCTCCCGTCCGACGAGACGACCGACCTGCTCGACGCGAGCGCCAGCGCCACCGAGAGCGCCTCGGCGAGCGCCAACGAGAGCGGATCGCCGGCCGCGTCCTTCGGCGGCGAGCTGGCCGAGGAGGACGATGACGACGCCTCCGGTTCGCCGGATCCGAGCTCCTCGCCCGACGACGATGACCGGGACGACGACGACGACGCGTCTGAATCGCCGGATCCGAGCTCCTCCCCCGACGACGATGACGACGACGATCGGGACGATGACGACGACGATGACGAGGACGACGACGGGGACGACGACAGCTCGGGCCCCGGCGGCGGTGACGACGACGACGAAGACGACGACGACGACTGAGTGCCGGTGGCGCAGCTGGCGTGGCACGATGGGGCCGTGGACGACCACGGCCTCGTCGCGGCGGTCCTGGCCGGGGAGCGGGACGCGTTCCGCTCCCTGGTCGAGCGTGAGCAGGGCGCCGTCTACCGCGCCTGCCTTCGCATCCTGGGACGGCCGCACGACGCCGAGGACGTGGCGCAGGAGAGCTTCATGATGGCATACCGCTCGATCGGGAGCTACCGTGGCGAGGGGTCGCTGGGAGGGTGGCTGATGCGCATCGCCACGCGACAGGCGTTCCGACGCCTCGGTCAGCGGCGCGACGCCGCGGAGCTGCCCCCCGAGCTGCCGATCGGGGCCCCGGGCGCTGACCCGCTGGCTGCAATGCTCGCCGGCGAGCGGGAGCGGGCCGTGCGACTGGCGGTCGCGGCCCTGGGCGAGCCGTACCGCGAGGTGGTCGCGCTGCGCTTCTTCGGAGAGCTGTCGCTCGACGAGATCGCCGCGGCCACCGGGCGGCCGCTCAACACGGTGAAGACGCACCTGCGGCGCGGCCTGGAGCGCCTCCGCCCGCTGCTCGGGAGCGAGGTGGCGGCATGACCCGACGGCCCTTCGACCCGCGCGAGACCGGCTCGGCCGGTGGCGACCTGGATCAGATCACCGATGAGCTGGAGCGCTACGCGCACCTCACCGAGGGCGAGATGCCGCATGGCCTGGCCGACCGGGTCATGGCGCGGGTCGCCGAGGAGCCTACCCCGCGCCGCGGCCTGCTTGCCTGGCTGCTTGCCCCGTTCGTGGCCGGGCCGGGCGGCGCGGCCCAGCTGGTGCTGGTCGCCGGCACCATGGCCCTGGCCGTGCTGGCCGTGGTCCTCGCCGGCCAGCTGGGCGAGCTATTCGACAACCGGCAGACCGGGACGAGCCCGTCGCCGACGGTGCTCGAGTCGCCCTCGCTGTCGCCGACGCCCAGCCTCAGCCCGTCGCTCACGCCGAGCCCTTCTCCCAGCCTGGCGCCGACGCCCAGCCCCTCCCCGTCGAGCGTGGCGCCGGTGGTCACGCCCGGCCCGAGCGACGACGACGAGCCGGAGACGCCCGAGCCGACGGACGATGACGACGGCGGTGACGAGACGCCGGAGCCATCGGACGACGATAACTCCGGGCCGGGCGGTGGCGGCGGGGACGACGACTCGGACTGAGCGGCGGGCTCAGCGGTCGGGCAGGCCCACCTCGTCCAGGATGGCCTGCGGCACCGGCTGCAGCCCGAGCCGTTCGACCAGCCATGACACGCGATCGGCGGTGGCCTCGTCGTCCAGGGCGTGGCCCGCGTCGTAGAAGTCGGAGCGCGCGCCCGCGGCGGCCTCGACCAGCTCCTGCGCGACCTCGCGCGGCACCACGTCGTCGGCGCTGCCGTACTGCAGGTAGAGGCGTGAAGCATCGACCGTCCCGATCGCGGCCATCGCGTCCAGCGGGGCCATGAGCTGCAGGTATCGCTCCCACTCGTCGGCTGCCAGGCGATCACGCTCCCGTCTGACCCACTCGGCGTCCGCGGTGTACAGGAACCCGGTCCAGGACGGCCTCCCGGTGATCAGGACCAGCGACGCGGGCCGCGGGTCCACCGCCGCCAGCACCACGCCCAGAGAAGCCCCCCACGAGTGGCCCACGAACCCCAGGCGATCGGGGTCCACGTCCTCGCGCACAGCCAGCACGTCGTAAGCCCGCCGCGCGTCCACCACGGCCTGTGCCGTCATGGCGCGCTCGGCCGGCGGGTCGTCGAACGCCAGCAGCGCCGGGCGGCGGTCATCGCCGCTCCGCGCAAAGGGCGCGTCAAGGACCAGCGAGACGGCACCGGCGTGGGCCATGGCAATGGCCTCGTCCAGGAAATCGTCTCGCCACGTCTCGCTGCCGTGCAGGTACACCAGCCCGGCGAATGGGCCGTCCCCGGGCGGCACCACCAGCCAGGCCGACACGCGGCCGCCGAACGGGCTGATCCAGCTGACGTCGTGAACGGCGATGCCGCCCTCGTCGCGCGGCTCGGCCTCTTCGCGCAGCTCGAGCGGCGCCTGCGCGTCGTACGCCGTCAGCGTGGCGGCGTCCACCGGCTCGGCCGGGAACGACGGCGGGATGACCGCGGCCTGCGACGGGGTTGGATCACCGGACCCGCCACCTCCCGGGGTCGGGCTCCCGCTGCAGGCGGCCACCATCACGGAGGCACACAGGAGGAGCAGCAGATGGCGTCGGTCCGGCATAATGTCGTGGAGCCTAATCCACCGATGGAGAAACGTCAATCACTGACCGGGAACCGGAGCCGGGACCGCTGCGCGACGCCACGCCGGCCGAGATGCGCGCGCTGGCGCATCCGCTGCGCCTGCGCATCCTGCGGCTGACGCTCAACCAGCCGATGACCAACCGCCAGCTGGCGGATCGGCTCGGCCGCGACCCGGGCACCGTGCTCCATCACGTGCGCATGCTGGTCCGCGGCGGCTTCCTGGCCGCGGAACCGGTGCGCGAGGGGAAGCGGGGCGCGCTGGAGCGTCCGTATCGGGCCACCGGCAAGTCGTGGCAGGTCCGCATCACGCCCAGTGCCGACCACCTCGTGTCGGTGATGGACGCCGTCCGCGAGGAGATCCTGGAGGCTGGGCCCGATGCCACCCTGTCCAGCATGCGGCTGGGCGTACGGCTGACGCCGGACGACCTGGCCGAGCTTCGGCGGCGCATCCGCCAGCTGGGCGACGACTTTGTAGGACGCGACCACCCCGATGGTGAGCCGATCGGCATCCTGGCCCTGGCGCACCGGCGCCGCGAATAGGGCCTGCCGCTCTACGCCAGGCGCACGGTGGTGCCGGCGCCGGTCTCCCGGGCCGCGTCGACCACTGCCCGGGCGGCGGCCACGTCCTCGACGGCCAGGCCAAGGGACTTGAAGAGCGTCACCTGCTCCCGGTCGGTGCGCCCGGCGACCTGGCCGATCAGCACCTCGCCCAGCTCCCCGGCGATGTGGCCCGCGTCGATGGCCCCGTCCCGGATGGCGAGCAGGATGTCGCCCGACTCGTTGAGGGCCGACTCGCGCCGGTCGACGAAGACCCGAGCACGGCGGATCGCCTCGGCGTCCAGCTCCCTGGCGGAGGGCAGCGCCGAGCCCACCGCGTTGATGTGACACCCGGGCGCCAGCCACTCCCCGAGCACCACCGGGTCGGTGGCGCCGCTCACCGTGCAGACCAGCGAGGCGTCGCGGACGGCTGCCTCCGGTGCCTCGACTGCATGCACCTCGACGTCGTGGTCCTCGCGGGCGCGGGACACGAAGGCGTCCAGCCGGTCCCGGGTGGGGCTCCACGCTCGCACCCTGCGCACCGGCCGCACCGCCAGCATCGCCTGCAGGTGCGTCCGCGCCTGCGTGCCCGAGCCGATGATCGCCAGCTCGTCGGCTTCCGGGTTGGCGAGAAGGCGGGTGGCCGCGCCGCTGACCGCCGCGGTGCGGATGGCGGTGATCTCGCTGGCCTCCACGATCGCCACCGGACGCCCATGCTCGGCCTCGAAGAGCAGCACCACCCCCTGGTGCGTTTCGTAGCCGTGCTCCCGGTTTCCCGGGAAGAGGGAGATGATTTTCACCCCGAATGCGGCCGGCTCGACCTGTGCGCCGGGCATGAGCGCCAGCCACGACTGCTCGTAAGGAAGCTCGCTTATTGACCGCAGCGGGTTCACCGCGCCGCCGCGGGCCAGGCCGGAGAGGGCATCGGCCATGACGTCGATGCATCGGTCCATGGGCAGCAGGCGGCGGATGGTGGTGGCGTCCAGGAGCATGACGTCGGTCGGCTGGTGCATGGCCAGATCATGCGCCAACGGCAGCCGCGGGTGCGACGGGTGAACGCGTCGCGGCTCGGCGAGGTATCAGTGGCTGAGGCGCACCGTCTGGTGCCGCCTCGCGGCGAGGTCCATGCGTCGGTCGGCAGGGGCACGGACAAGCGCTCGTCGCTCCGCGCACGTTCGAGGAGACCCTGCCATGGCGAGAGTCCGCGCGACCGCCCTCGAAGCCCCCGTCGCCGAGCAACCCGCGGCCGGCCTGTACCGCGACGCCCTGTCGCGCCTGGTCCGCAACCGGCTGGCGATCATCGGCGGCGTGATCGTCCTGCTGCTGCTGCTGGTGGCGGCGGTGGGGCCGTTCGTGACGCCGTACCCCTACGACCTGACCAGCACCGCCCAGGTCCGCGAGTTCCGCGGCCCGCTGGACCCCGGCCAGGGCGGGCACCTGCTCGGGACCGATCAGCTGGGCCGCGACCTGCTGTCGCGCCTGATGGACGGCGCCCGGATCAGCATGGTGGTGGCGATCATCGCCCAGGTCACCGCGCTGGCCATCGGCGTCCCGATCGGCGCGGTTGCCGGCTGGTTCGGGGGCCGGACCGACAACCTGCTGATGCGCTTCACCGATATCGTGTACGCCTTCCCGGCGCTGCTTTTCATCATCATGCTGACCGTTGTGTTCCGCGACAGCCCGCTGGGCACGGCGATGGACGGCCTGCTGCTGGTGTTCGTGGCGATCGGCCTGGTGTCGTGGGTGGGAGTGGCGCGACTGGTCCGCGGGCAGCTGCTCAGCCTCAAGGAGGCCGAGTTCGTGGAGGCGGCCCGCGCGCTGGGGGTGCGTGACCGGACCATCGTGACGCGCCACCTGCTCCCCAACTCGATGGGCCCGATCATCGTGGCCATGGCGCTCGGTATCCCGGCGGCCATCCTGGCCGAGGCGCTGCTGGCCTTCATCGGCATCGGTGCCACCCCGCCGCGCGCCTCGTGGGGCACGCTGATCCTGGACGGGCAGATCTGGATGAGCTCCGAGCCGCACCTGCTCATCTTCCCGGCGCTGGCCATTGGGCTGGCCATGCTCAGCTTCACGTTCCTCGGCGACGGGCTGCGGGACGCACTGGATCCCAAGCTCAAAGGGAGGCAGTAGACCGATGGCGACCCCTGGCAGCGGCACCCGCGATGATCCCTGGCGATTGACGACCGCCGCCGGCACCAGCGCCTACGAGATGTGGCGCGACGAGGGCGCCGATCCGCCGGCGCTGGTGTGCCAGGTGGGCTCAACCCAGCTTCGCTACCACCTGCGGGCGCTCGAGGACCTGCACGCCTGGCTCAAGGAGCAGGGCGACTGGGTGCCGCTCGGCGCGGCCGACGAGCAGAAGGAGGCGGCGCCCGGGACGGTCGAGGCCTTTGGGCGCGCGGCGGACAACCCGGTCGGCGGCTGGTACGGGCTGCGCAAGGGGTATCGCGGGCGGTTCGGCATGTACCTGCCGCCGCTGCTCGAGGCGCTGGGCATGGTCGAACTGGAGCACAACCCGCGTAACAACCGGGTGCGGACAACCTAGCGGGCCACTCCCGCGGGCTCCGGGGCGTAGCCTTCGGCCTCTTCCTCCTCGTACCCGCCGCGGTAATCGGCGGCATCAGGGCGCGCGATCTGCGAGTGCGGCACCACGTTGCCGCGACGCAGGCCGCGGAAGTCCTCCAGCGAGCGCCAGCCGCGCTCGGCGTTGCGATCCAGGAACTCGGTCATGCCGTCGACCAGGCCGCGGATCACGTTCGGCCCGATGGCGTGGTCGAGCATCGCGGCGGTGGCCACCTGCACCGTCCCGCAGCCGAGCAGGAAGTACGCGAGCGCGTGGTCGAAGGTCGAGATGCCGCCGATCCCGCTGAACTCTCGATCAGGGAAGGCCTGGGTCAGCTGCGCCATCTTGGCCAGCGACATCGGCAGGATCGCCGGCCCGCCCATGCCGCCCGACGAGACGAGGCCGTCGACGTTCACCTCAAACTCGGTGGCGGCCGGGTCCACCAGCGGCAGGGCCGGGAAGGTGTTCGATGACGAGATGGCATCGGCGCCGCCAAGGAACGAGGCGCCGGCCTCCTCGGCGATGTCGGCGCCGGCGGGGGTGAGCTTGACCCAGACCGGCACGCGCGCCACGGCCTTGACCGCCTGGGTCGAGATCGAGCACAGGACCTTGTCCTTGCCGATGTTCGAGCCCATGTCCACGCGGTCCATGTGCGGGCAGCTGAAGTTCAGCTCGATCGCGTCGGCGCCCGCGTCCTGCACGGCGCGGGCGAGGGTCTGCCAGTTGTCCAGCTCCTTATCCGAGCCCGACCCGGCCATGATCGAGGCCACGAGGACCCTGTCGGGAAAGGCGCGCTTGATCGACTGCAGTCGGGGCATCCACCAATCGAGCGGCTTGTCGCTGATCAGCTCCCAGTTCCAGCTGCCCAGCAGCGTCGAGTCCGGCCGCTTTGCCATGGAGATGCGCGTCCCGCCGTTGTCGACGCGGAAGAACTTCGTCTTCGGCCCGCGCACGTTGGTGACCGGGTGCAGCCCGATGGTCTTGGTGACCACCCCGCCCCAGCCCGCCTCGTAGGCGCGCAGGATGTTCGACTCCGACTCGGTGGGCGGCGCGGACGCCAGCAGGAACGGGTTCTCGAATCGGATACCGGTGAAGACGGTCGTCAGGTCGGCCACGGCATCGGTCCCTCGACTGCAGAAGGCACCATCCTTGGACCGATGGAGCGGCCGCGACAGGGCCGGTGGTCACAAAGATCGCTGGCAGCAGGTGCCTAGCCGTCCTCGACCAGGACCCAGACCGCGTCCGTCAGGTCACGCGCCCGCTGGCCGAATGCGCACGGATCGTCGATCGCTTCCAGGTGCAGCCCTTTGCGATCGGTCCACCAGCGGTAGACGCCCAGCGTGCGGCCGCACTCGGGGTCGTTGAAGAAGGTGATCCGGTCGCCGGCCACGGCGTAATGGCCGCGAACCTCGTAGCTGGGCAGCTCCTGCTCGAGGTGGTAGCGCCCCCTGGTCAGGGTGAGCACCGACTGTCCCTGGTCGCGCGGGAACGGCGCGCAGCGCCGGCAGGTGGCTCGAGGCCCGACGAAGGTGTCGGTCGCCTCGCGGGTATAGACGCCGTCGGCGGTGGTCGAGACCACCATCGGGGCGTGACCCACGAACGGGTAGGGTTCCTCCGGGTGCGTCCGCCAGTCGGGGACCGGCGGGATCCGGGACGGACCTGCCGCCCCCACGGCGTCCGGCGTCAGCGTGGCTGAGATCGCGACGGCCAGCGCAACGGCCGCCATGGGCACCACGGCCGACACCCACCCCAAGAGGACCCCGTGGCGCGGACGGCCATCCCGCGCGGCGATCGCAGCGACGGAAGCGGCGACCGTGGCGGTCAGTGCCAGCCCCAGGCCAACCCAGACCATCGGTCCCGGGCTGGCTTCCCACACCCCACCGCGCAGCCGGGTCGCCGGCCAGTCTGGCACAGCCAGGACGCCAAGCAGCAGCCCGCTCGCGGCGGCGCCGAGCGCCGCCGCCAGCAGGGCAGCGACGCGCGAGCGAATCGCCAGCAGCCCGACCACGGCCAGCAGGCCGCCGAGGGCCGGCGCGATCGGCAGGGCAGGCCACAGGAAGCCGGCCCACGCGTTCGGCATCCAGACCACGAAGGCGGCCGCGTAGCCGAGCACCAGCCGGGTGGCCTCCGCCCAGCCATCCACAAGGCTGGTGGCGATCAGTGCGGCGCCGGCCAGGGCGCACAACACGGCGGCGGGCATCGCCAGCCGACCGCCGCGTGGTCTTGGAGAGGTCAGCCTGTCGTCGCTCGAGGACATGAGGTTCGATCAGCCGTTGAGAGGGGAATGGAGCGGGAGACGGGATTCGAACCCGCGACATTCTGCTTGGGAAGCAGACACTCTGCCAACTGAGTTACTCCCGCTGGCCGCCCGCATTCTATCGCGCGCCGCCAGCCGCGCCAACAAGTACCGATTCGAACTTTCCGTGGGCGCATGGCGTAGCAAGGGCAGATGACTCCCAGACCGATTCGCCCCGGCCGCCTGCGCGCCGGGGCGATGCTCCTGGCCCTGGTGTGGACCCTTGCCGCCTGCGGCAGCGTGGCGCCCAGCGCCACCTCTGCACCCAGCGCTCCCTCGACGCCGGCGGCGAGCGCGCCGGTCGCCAGCGACGGCGCCACGCCATTCCCGTTGCCGTCGATCGACCTGGGCGGTGAGATCGCGCCGGAGGCCGTCACGCGCCACCTGGAGGCGCTGGCGCGGATCGCGAGTGACAACGGCGGCATCAGGACGTCAGGCACTCCGGGTTACGAGGCCTCGGTGGAGTACGTGGCGGGTGAGCTGCGGGCGATCGGCTGGGTGGTGGAGACGCCCGAGTTCCGGCTGCCGACCTTCCGGGAGCTGCCCGGCGCCACGCTGCAGGTGGTCGGCGGGCCGACCTTCACGGCCGGCGACGACCTGCACGCCATGATCTACTCCGCCGACGGGGAGGTGACTGCCGAGGTCGCCACGGTCGGGTTCGAGGACTCGGCCGGCGGTCGCGGCGACCAGGGCTGCGACGCCGATGACTGGGACGAGTTCCCGGCCGGCTCGATCGCCCTGACGCCCCCCGGACCGTGCCTGCGCCGCGACACGGTCGAGCACGCCCAGGAGGCCGGTGCAGTCGGCCTGGTGGTGGCCAACCCCGCGTGGGAGGCGGGGGAGGCGCTCCGCCCGACGCTCCTCTTCCCTGACGGCATCGGGATCCCCGTGATCTCAGCCATCGGCGAGGTGGGGGAGGCACTGGAGGACGTCGCGGACGACGGCACCGAGGTGCGGATCAGCGTAGACACGGAGATCGGCACCGCCACGGTGCGAAACGTGGTGGCGCAGCACGGGGGCGACGGGCCGGTCGTCATGCTGGGAGCGCACCTGGACTCGGTCCTGGACGGCCCCGGCCTCAACGACAACGGCTCCGGCGTGGCGGCGGTGCTGGAGATCGCCCACCTGCTGGCCGACGCCGGGCACCCCGGCACCATCCGCGTCGCCTTGTGGGCCGGCGAGGAGTTCGGACTTCACGGGTCGCGCGCGTATGCGACCGGCGGCAACCTGGGCGACGTGGCCGCGTACCTCAACCTGGACATGCTCGGCTCGGTGAACGGTGTGCCGATGGTCTACCGCAACAGCGGCTCACCGCAAGGATCGCAGGCGATCAGTGACTTCCTGATCGCCTGGCTGCGCCAGGCCGGGGTCCCGGCCGAGCCCGAGGACCTGGGGACCGGGTCCGACCACTACTTCTTCGCCGAGGCGGGCATCCCGATCGGCGGCATCTTCTCGGGAGCCACCGAGGAGGTCAGCGAAGAGCAGGCGGCCGCTACCGGCGGCAGCCAGGGCGATCCCATGGACCCCTGCTACCACCGGTCCTGCGACACGGTCGGAAACGTGGATGCGGAGCGGGTGGCGGTCTACGCGCAGGCGGCCGCGGCCGCGGCCGCGCTCCTCGCCGGGGGCGAGCTGCCGGGGGCTCAGTGAGGAACGTCGGGCTCCAGGTGCCGCACCCGGTTGGCCAGTGCGTTCATGACCTGCGCGGCCACCTCCGGGAACTCGTCCATCATCGAGTGGAAGTCCCGATGGGTGATCACCAGCAGCGTGGTCGGCTCCTCGGCGGTGATGGTGGCGGTCCTCGGGCCGCCGTCGACCAGGGCGATCTCGCCGAAGAAGTCGCCTGGTCCGAGCGTGTTCAGGCGATTGCCGTCACGCTCGACGGCCACGCTGCCCCGCACCAAGACCATCATGTCCGACCCGGTTTCGCCCTGGCGCATCAGCACCTTGCCGGCGGGCACGTCGACCTCGTCGGCGAGCATGCCCAGCCGCTCCATGCGGCGACGGTCCAGGCCGCTGAACAGGGGGATTCGCTGCAGCAGGTCCAGCTTCTCGTCTCGGGCCACGCCACTCCTCCGATCGGGTGCGCGGAGGATACGCGTTCCATCTCGTGTCGGGAAGACCGTTGCGGGCGCGCACCTCCGTTCGTGGCCCGATCGTTGACGCTCCCGCGGAACGCGGCGTAGCGTCCGTCCCCTGCCCAGTCCCATGTCCCTGGAGGCACCTGAACTATGCACCGAACCCGCCGTTTCCCCCGAGGCATCGTGCTCCTCGTCCTGGCGAGCCTGACCATGGGGCCGTCCGTTGCCCAGGCCAAGCAGCCGCCCGCCAACCCGGCCTCGACCGCGTCGGCCTGGGTCTTCAACACCAATCCCGTGGCGACCAGCGGCGACAACACGCTGCGGGACCGCAAGGATGCCGACCAGCCGGTCCTGGACGCCGAGCTGGTGGAGGTGACCCTCACCCATCTCGACGGCTCCGGCTTCCTGCACGGCGAGTACGCCTACGTCGTATCGGCGACGGGAGACCCCGCCTTCGAGACCGATGGGACCTACCACTACACCCGCCACGACGACCGCTTCGAACAGGTCATGGCCTACTACTGGACCACCCGGTCGCAGCTCTACTTGCGGTCGCTCGGCTTCGACGGCGTGACCTTCCCGGAGGTGAACGCCGACCAGCAGCGGGTCCGCATCAACCAGCTCGGCTACGACAACTCGTTCGCGACGACGCATCCGCGTGACGAGATGCGGTTCGGCAAGGGCGGCGTGGACGATGCCGAGGATGGGGACGTCATCCTCCACGAACTGGGACACCAGATCCACTTCAGCCAGTCGGAAACGTTCTTCAGCTCACCCGAGGCGGGGGCGATCAGCGAGGGCTTCGGCGACTACTGGGCCTTCACCGTCGCCAAAGCGGTGGCCGGCCCGCAATGGGACGAGGCCTGCATCGCGAAGTGGGACGCCACCAGCTACGACTCCAACCCGGCCAATGGCATCTGCCTGCGGCGCATCGACTCAAACCTGTTCTATCCCGATGACCTGGTCGGGCAGGTGCACGCCGACGGCCGCATCTGGTCGCGGGCGCTCTATGACCTGCACTACGCCATCGGTCAGTCCGACGCCGACCGCGCAATCCTGGCGGCCCAGTTCGACTGGACCGGCACCACGATGTCGGCGTTGGCGCAGCGCATCGTCGACCAGGCGCAGGCGCTCTCCGGCGAGGGGGCCCAGGCGCAGGCCGTGTTCGAGTCCCGCGGCATCCTGTAGGCGGCAGGCGAACCGACACGATGGGCCCGGCCGTTGAGGCCGGGCCCATCGAGAACATCGGTCCAGGTCAGCAGTCCAGCTCGGCGCCGCCCTGTGGGTGCTGAATGACCTTGCACATGTACCGGACCTGCTCCAGCGTGGCATCCACGGTCGGCTGGAGCGTTATCGCTCGACCGTCCAGCCACACCGTGCCCCAGGCCACCGCCGGCGCCATCCAGTTGTGCGACCAGGTGCCGATCCAGGCGCCGCGCTTCTCGCCCGGCGGGAACCAGGCGTGGCCGCTGACCCGGCTCTTCTCGAAGACAGCTGTCGGCCGCCACTGGAGGTCCACGCGGAACAGGACCGGGTTTCCGTCATCATCGGTGCCCGGCAGGCGCGCCACGACAGAGGCTCGCTCGAAGCGTGGCGGGGTCACCAGCGAATCGAGGCTCATGCCGTCGGCGCTGTAGGTCACCGGGTAGCCCTTGGGCCCTGGCTCCGCGCACGCGTCACGGACGATGTAGAGCACGCCCAGCAGGCCCTGCTTGTTCACCGCGCCGTGGCGGTTGACGTATTTCCCATCGCTCGAGCTGACGTAGATCTCGACCTGGTCGCAGCCGTTCACCTGGACGAAGACTGCGCCGGCGTGGCGGGCGCGGATGACGCGCTGCCAGTCCTCGATCTGCGCGGATGCGGATGATGGCATCGCCGCCACGACCAGGCCCAGCGTGACGACAACCATGATGAACCGAGAGATGCGCCGCATGATGCGACCTCCAGTCGGGGCGGCTTTCGCCGAGCCGTGCAGCAGACTCTTGTCACAGTCAGGACGCACCGTCGCGATCGCCTGTTGCCGCTCGGCCGTGGCGGGTCACTCCTCGTTGAGCAGCAGCCTCCGGTACGAGTCGTAGCGCTCGGGCGGGATCTCCCCGGCGTCGACGGCGGCGCGAATGGCGCAGCGCGGCTCGTGCAGGTGGCTGCAGTCGTTGAATCCGCAGCCGCCCAGGTGCCGCACGAACTCCGGGAAGCACCACGGCAGCTCTTCGTCGGGGATCTGCCACAGGCCCAGCTCGCGGAGCCCCGGGGTGTCGGCCACGTAGCCCCCGCCCGGCGCGCTGATGGGGTGCAGCTCGGCCGTGGTCGTCGTGTGGCGACCCTTGTGCAGCGCCTCGCTGACCTCGCCGGTGGCCAGGCGCAGCCCCGGCTGCACCGCGTTGAGGAGGGTGGACTTCCCGACGCCCGATGGTCCGGCGACCACGCTGGTGCGTCCGGCAAGCCGATCCGCCAGCTGCTCGATGCCGATCCCCTCGCGGGCCGACACGTAGTGCACCGCGTAACCGATGCGCTCGTACAGGCCGAAGACGTCGCGGGCGCGGTCCAGCCCGACCAGGTCAACCTTGTTCGCGACCACCACGGCGCGGACCTCGTTGTGCTCCGCGACGACCAGGAAGCGATCCAGCATGCGAAGGTGCGGCATCGGGTCGGCGCAGGCGAAGACGACGAGGACCTGGTCGACGTTGGCGACCAGCATGTCCTCCTTCCACGTGCCCCGGGGCCCGGGCTGGCGGCGGCTGAAGCGGCTCTTCCGCTCCGCGACCTCCTCGATCATGCCGCTGCCGTCGGGCAGCAGGCTGACCTCGACCCGGTCGCCGATCACCGCCAGGTCGGTCGCCTGGCGGTCCTTCTTGACGCGGCCGCGGAGCCGGCACTCGACGTCGCGGCCGTCATCTGTCCTGACCGTGTAGAAACCGCTGCGCGCGCGCAGGATGACGCCGGCCAGCCTGGCCGGTGCCGCGACGCGCTCTGCGGCAGGGGATGCTGAAGACAAGGGTGGATCTCCACTCGTGGTGCGTTGAGGTGGGCGGGTGGAGCGCGCCCGTCGCGAGCCGGGGGAGGGGGCTCGGCGGTTCAGCGTCGAGCGGAAGCCTCGGGCAGGCGGGGGCGCGCGAACGAGACGGTGCTCATCGGTTCGGCTCCTTTCGCCTGCGGATGTGGTCGGGCGGACCGTACCCGGTGGCCGACCGGGTGTCAATGATTGCAG
>DASUSP010000031.1:0-3817 GCA_036375035.1 Candidatus Limnocylindria bacterium | reverse complement strand
GGCCAGCACGGCGCGGCGGGACTTCGACCTGGCTGCGGCGGAATTGACGTCAACGGGCGCGGACATTCAGGTGCCTCCGTACTCGGGCGCACCGCTGTGAGGCTCGGGCGCGCCGCCGATAGCCGGCAGGGTACCCCGGCGTCCAAGACCCAGGTACGAGGTCACACCACGGTGGACTCGTCCCGGGGTCCTTCCGACGCTTCCCCTCCGCCCGCGTGCCCACCCCCGGTGAGCTCCCCCCTTGCAGCCACCGTCGATGATGATCAGCGAAGTCTGCCCGATGACGGTCCGAGCGGAGGAGGGTCCACGGTGGCAAACGAGCGACGAATGAGCGCGGATGAAACACGTGATGTCCTGGAGCGATACTTCGCGGCCGATCATGGCGTCGGCGACGTCATGGCCGATGACGCGGTCTTCCGCATCATGGCTACGGGCGAGGAGTACCGCGGGCCTGAGGCGATCGGGCAGATGCTCGACTTCTTCTACCACCGCGCCTTCACCGCCGAAGCACGGACGCGCAACCTCGTGATCGGGGAGGGATCGGCCGTCGGCGAGTGGGACTTCGTCGGCCGCCACACCGGCGAGTTCGCCGGCGTTCCGGCGACCGGCAAGGACGTCAACGTCCCGCTGTGCGTGGCGTACGACCTCCGGGACGGCAAGATCGTCGAGGGGCGCGTGTACTTCGAGACACCGGCCTTCCTGGCGCAGGTGGGCGCGCTCGGCTGAAGTTCGGCGCCCCGTGGCGCGCGCGGTCAGAACGGGCGGAAGGCGACGAAGGCCGGGACGGCGATGAGCGAGACCACGCTCATCACCTTGATCAGGATGTTCATCGACGGCCCGGCGGTGTCCTTCAGCGGATCGCCGACGGTGTCGCCCACCACCGCGGCCCGATGCTCCTCGCTGCCCTTGCCACCCACGTGTCCGGCCTCCACGTGCTTCTTGGCGTTGTCCCACGCCCCGCCGGCATTTGCCATGAAGATGGCCAGCAGGAAGCCGCTCACCAGGGCGCCCACCAGGAAGCCGCCCAGCGCCTGCAGGCTGATGAAGCCGATGACCAGCGGCGTGACGACCGCCAGCGCCCCGGGGATGACCATCTCGCGCAGCGCCGCGGCGGTGCTGATGTCGACGCAGTGCCCGTACTCGGGGTGCACGCCGGGCTTCCCCTCTCGCAGGCCGGGGATCTCCCGGAACTGGCGCCGCACCTCCTCGATCATGGCGGACGCGGCCCGGCCCACGGCCTCGATGGTCAGGGCCGCGAACAGGAACGGCAGCATGGCGCCGATGAAGAGGCCGACCGTGACCGCCACGTCGGTGATGTCCAAGGTGATGACCTCCAGACCGGCATCGACCAGGGCCAGGTTGGCCGTCTCGGTGAAGCTGCGGAACAGCGCCAGCGCGGTCAGCGCCGCGGAGCCGACCGCGAAGCCCTTGGCCATGGCCGCGGTGGTGTTGCCCAGCGAGTCCAGGGCATCGGTGTCGCGACGCACTTCCGGAGGCAGCTTGGCCATCTCGGCGATGCCTCCGGCGTTGTCGGCGATCGGTCCGTAAGCGTCCACGCTGACCGTGACCGCCGTGGTGGCCAGCATGCCGATGGCGGCCAGCGAGATGCCGTAGATCCCGGAGCTGTCGTTGCCAGGCACCGCCAGTCCGCCGAACCAGTATGCGGCCACGATGGCGATGACGATGACCAGCACGCTGCTCGCCGTGGAACGCATTCCGTCGGCCAGGCCGCCCAGGATGACGGTGGCCGGCCCGGTGCGGGCCTGCTCGGCCAGGTGCCTGACCGGTGGGTAGTGGTCGGAGGTGTAGTACTCGCTCAACCGCCCGATGGCCACGCCGGCCAGCAGCCCGGCGATGATCGCGCCGGCGAAGAAGAGCGGCTGCTCCACCTCGTCCAGCGAGCCCATGACCAGCACCGACAGCAACGCAGCCGCGGCGGCGGTCAGCACGGCCGCGACCGTGGTGCCACGGTGCAGCGCGGCACCCAGGTTCTGGCTGCCGGAGCCGATGCGCACGAAGAAGGAGCCAGTGATGCTGGCCACCATGCCCGCCCCGGCGACCGCCAGCGGGAACAGGATTCCGGCCATGGGCTGGCTGCTACCGGCGAAGATCACCGCGCCCAGGACGATCGGCGCCACGATCGAGCCCACGTAGGACTCGAACAGGTCCGCACCCATGCCGGCCACGTCGCCGACGTTGTCGCCGACGTTGTCGGCGATGACCGCCGGGTTGCGGGGATCATCCTCCGGGATGCCGGCCTCGACCTTGCCCACCAGGTCGGCGCCCACGTCCGCGGCCTTGGTGTAGATGCCGCCGCCCACGCGCGCGAACAGCGCGATGGAGCTCGCTCCCAGCCCGAAGGCGGCGATCAACGTGGTCGCGTTGTCGACCTCCATGAGCTGGACGAACACGTAGACCAGGACGGTCATGCCCAGCAGCCCAAGGCCGGCGACGCTGAAGCCCATCACCGCGCCGCCCCGGAAGGCGAGGGGCAGCGCCTGGCGAAGGCCGCCGACGCGGGCCGCCTCGGCCGTGCGCGCGTTGGCCGCGGTCGCGATCCGCATCCCGATGAAGCCGGCGCTTCCCGAGGCGAACGCGCCGGCCAGGTAGGCCAGCGCGCCGAGCAGGCGATACTCGGGGATCAGGTAGATCAGGACCGCCACCACCGCCACGAACATGGCCAGGACCGTGTACTGGCGGCGCATGAAGGCCATGGCGCCCTCGCGGATGGCGTCCATCAGCTCGACCATGCGCTCGTTTCCGGGCGGGGCCGCCACGACCTGGCGGGCGAAGATCGCCGCCAGGCCCAGTCCCAGGAGCGCGGCGACGCCGGCGGTGAGGGTGATGATCATCGGCTCCATCTATGCGCGCCCCATGCCGTTCACTGCCCTCGGCCTGGATCGTCGCGGGGTGGATGCGGAGACCATCGACACTCCTGGTGCGGGAGGGGTGGACTTCGATCGGCGCGCGGCCAAATGCGGACAGGTCGCCGGGGTCAGCGCAGTCTACCCCGGGGGACTAGCGACTGCGTTCTGAGAAGCCGGAGTACTCGGCCGCGGCCTCCTGCGGCGACGGGGGCGAGGTCTTGGCGCCCGCCTTCGGGCCACTCGGCTTCTCGCCGGTGATGAAGGCCTCGATCGCCTTCCGGGCCATTGCGGCCGAGAGCAGCGTCAGGCCGGCTTCCGCCGCCTTCCAGACCGTGCGCTCGGGACCCGGCGGGCCTTCGACCATTGCCTTGGCCAGCTCCTTTCGCGCCTTCTTGTTCTTGAGCGGCTCGTGTCGCCAGCGCTGCAGCTCCTGGGTCAGGGCCAGCCGCGCCTTGTCAGCCTTGGGACCGACGTCCCCGACCAGCGAGTCGACCCAGGCCTGCATCGGCTTGGGCAGTGCGTCGTGGGCCTGCTCGGCGGTGGTCGGCCGCAGCCGGCGGCGGACGAGGCGCGCCACCCGCATCGGTCCACCGGCGATCAGGAAGACCGCGCCCGCCCCCAGCCCCACGAACAGGGCCGGGTTCTCACGGAATCGGGCCTTGAAGTCGAGCGCGTGACGAACCCGACTCTCCAGCTCCGAGGCTTCCGCCTCCATCTGGGCCCGATGCGTCTCGATCTCTATCCGCGTTTCAGCAAGCGTTTCGCCCACGCCACGTCCTCCTTCACCGCCTCGATGGTCTCCTCGGGCGGTCCGATGCGGATCCTGCGCACGCCCCGGTAGGCCAGGAACGCGGCGATGACCGCCAGCACGATGAACACGATCAGGGCCATCAGCCAGCCCGGCAGCCCGGTCAGGGCGGCGAGGGCCAGGATGATGAACGCCACGAACG
>DASUSP010000030.1:0-10562 GCA_036375035.1 Candidatus Limnocylindria bacterium | reverse complement strand
GCCCAGTTCGGGCCGGTCCTGCTGTTCGGCATGGGCGGGACGCTGGTCGAGGTGGTGCGCGACCGCGCGCTGGCCCTGCCGCCGCTGACCACCACGCTGGCCCGACGCCTGATCGAGCAGACCCAGGTCTCGAGGGCCCTCGCCGGCGTGCGCGGCCGTCGGGCGGTGGACATGGCCGAGCTGGAGCAGCTGATGGTGCGTTTCAGCCAGCTGGTGGCCGAGATCCCGCGCATCGCCGAGATCGACATCAACCCGCTGCTGGCCTCGCCCGAGCGCCTCGTGGCGCTGGACGCGCGCGTGGTGCTGCACCCGCCCACGATCGCGGACCGCGACCTGCCGCGCACGGCCATCCGGCCGTATCCGCGGCAGTACGTCGGGGAGTGGACCGCGCCCGACGGCACGACGCTGACCATCCGCCCCATCCGCCCCGAGGACGAGCCGCTGATGGTCGACTTCCACGGCAGGCTCTCGGAAGAGACCGTCTACTCGCGCTACTTCACCTACCTGAAGCTCAGCCAGCGCACCGCCCACGAGCGCCTCACGCGCATCTGCTTCATCGACTACGACCGCGAAATGGCGCTCGTCGCCGAGGGCATCGATCCGGAGACCGGCCGCCCTGCGATCCAGGCAGTCGGCCGGCTCTCCAAGGCGCACGGCCGCAACGAGGCCGAGTTCGCGATCCTGGTCGCCGATGCCTGGCAGCACCACGGGCTGGGGACCGAGCTGCTGCGGCGCCTGGTGGAGGTCGGCCGGGCCGAGGGCCTGGCCCGCATCTACGCGGAGATGCTGGGCAGCAACCTGGGGATGCGGCGCGCCAGCGAGCGAGCGGGCTTCAGCATCGGCGCGGTGACCGGCGACCAGGGGCTGCTCCGGGCGGACCTGGACCTCGCCTAGCGGCCGTTCGTCTCCTCGGCCGGGGCCGCCAGCTCCGGGTAGTCCGGCCACCACATGGCGCGGTCCACGGCCAGCTCGATCTCGTCGTCGTGGTACTGGCGCCCGTAGCCGGTGTCGCGGAAATGACGCACCAGCGCCACCGCGATCGCCCGCGCCGCGACCCGCAGGTCGCTGATCCGCGGGTAGATGGCCCCCAGTGCCAGGCGGTCCTCGCCCACCAGGCCGGCGAGCGTGCGTGCGGCCACGACGAACGCGTCGTCGGTCAGCTCGCGTGCCTCGGCCACCATCGCGGCCAGGCCGATGCCCGGGAAGACGAAGACGTTGTTGGCCTGACCGATGATGCGCGAGCCGGCATCGGTCACGACCTCGCCGAACGGACTGCCGGTGGCGACCAGCGCCCGGCCATCGGTCCAGGCCAGGACCTCGGCGGGCAGTGCCTCGGTGCGGTCGCTGGGATTGGAGAGCGGCAGGATGATCGGCCGCTCGTGGTGCGCCGCCACCTCGCGCACCAGCGCCTCGCTGAACGCGCCGCGCATGCCGGTGGTGCCCATCAGGATGGTCGGCTGGAAGGCGCGTGCAACAGCCACGGGATCGGCCAGCTGCTCGCCGGAGAGCCCCAGCGCGGCGAGCGCGTCGGCGTCGACTGCAAAGGGCCGCTGGTCATCGGCGATCGTCTCGCGGCCGGCGTGGACGACGCCCTTCGAGTCCATGAGCAGGACCGATGCGCGCGCCTCCGCGCGCGACATGCCCTCCGACCGCATCTCGCGGACGAGCATGGTGCTGATGCCCAGCGCCGCGGCGCCGGCGCCCAGTGACAGGATCCGCTCGCCCTTCAGGCCACCGCGCTCCCGCCGCGCGGCCAGCAGTCCGGCCAGCACCACGGCGCCGGTGCCCTGCACGTCGTCGTTAAAGCACGGGATGCGGTGCCGGTAGCGGGCCAGGACGCGCAGCGCGTTGTGCTGCTTGAAGTCCTCCCACTGCACCACCGCGCGCGGGAAGACCCGGCCTACGCCCTCCACGAACGCCTCGACCACCTCGTCGTAGGCTGCGCCGCGCAACCGCGGGGCGCGGTAGCCCAGGTAGAGCGGGTCCTCCAGCAGCTCGGCACGGTCGGTGCCCACGTCCAGGGAGACAGGCAGCGTCCAGGCCGGGTAGATGCCACCGGCGGCCGTGTACAGCGCCAGCTTGCCGACCGGGATGGCCATGCCGCCGGCGCCCTGGTCGCCCAGGCCCAGGATCCGCTCGTTGTCGGTGACCACGATCAAGCGCACGTCCGGATGCGCGGCGCCCGCCAGGATCTCGTCCACGCGCCCGACGTCGTCGGGCGTGATCCACACGCCCCGCGGCCGGCGGAAGATGTGGCTGAACTCCTGGCAGGCGCGCCCGACGGTCGGGGTGTAGACGATCGGCAGGAACTCGTCGAGGTGTTCGAGCAGAAGCCGGTAGAAGAGCGTCTCGTTGCGGTCCTGGGTTGCGGCCAGGCCGATGAAGCGCTCCAGGTCATCGGTCTTGCGCCGGATGTGCTCCAGCTCAAGGGCCAGCTGGTCCTCCATGCTCGAGACCCGCGGCGGCAGCAGGCCGCGCAGCCCGAACCGCTCCCGCTCCTCCTCGGAGAAGGCGGTGCCCTTGTTGAGCAGGGGATGACCGATGAGGTCAGGCCCGCGGCGGCTGGTGACGATCCGGCCGCTCGGTGCCTCGAGCGCCGGACGTCCGGGAAGTGCGCTGGTCACGGTCTGCATCCGCCTCGAGACTAGGTGCGGGCTCAGGATAGCGACTAGGGCCGATGGGACTGCCGCCCGGGACCGATCGGCCCGCAGCGAGTGCGGGCCGCGGCGCTAGGCTGTGCGCTCAGATGTCCCGAAGACTCCCGCTGCTCGCCCTGTTCGCGGCCGATGCCATCTCGGTGACCGGCAACGTGCTGGCCATGGTGGCGATCCCCTGGTTCGTGCTGGAGACCACTGACAGCGCCGCCATGACCGGCGTGGTGGCCTTCTTCACGGCCGGGGCGACGGTGGTGGCCTCCTTCTTCGGCGGGACGCTGGTCGACCGCGTGGGCTACCGGATCGCCAGCGTGGTGTCGGACATCGCGAGTGGCATCTCGATCGCGGCGATCCCGGTCATCTTCGTGCTGGCCGGCAACCGGATCGAGACCTGGTTGCTGATCGCCTTCGTCTTCCTCGGCGCGCTGCTGGACGCGCCCGGCACCGCCGCCCGCACATCGCTGCTCCCCGACGTGGCGGAGATCTCCGGCAGCTCGCTGGAGCGTGTCACCGGCCTGTCGCAGGCCATCCGCCGCGGGGCGACCATGCTCGGCGCGCCGATCGGGGGTGCGCTGATCCTGCTGGTCGGTACGCACGGCGTGCTGCTCATCGACGCGGTCAGCTTCGGCGTCTCCGCCGCGCTGGTGTGGTTCCTGATCCCGCGGCCCCGCCGCGAGCAGCCGGCCGAGGAGGCCCTGGCGCCCACCGCGCGGAGCAGCTACCTGTCCGACCTGAAGGAGGGGCTGCGCTTCATCTGGGCCGATCGGCTGGCGCGGGCGATCATCGCCACCATCATGCTCACCAATTTCCTGGACGCGCCCATCTTCGCGGTGATCCTGCCGGTGTACGTGAAGGAGATCTACGGCTCGCCGGCGCAGCTGGGCATCCTGCTGGGCGTGTTCGGCGCCGCGGCCCTTGCCGGTGCGCTGCTGTTCGGGGCCATCGGCGCGAGACTGCCGCGGCGCCTCACCTTCGGGCTGGCCTTCGTGACCATCGGGATACCGTTCTGGATCCTGGCCCTGACCCCACCGTTCTGGGTCGCGCTGGTCGGCGCCGCGGTCACCGGCATCGGCGCGGGCCCGATCAACCCCATCCTGCACACGGTCATCTTCGAGCGCGTCCCGGCCGACATGCGCGGCCGGGTCATCGGTCCATTGACGGCGGGGGCGTGGGTGGCCATGCCGCTCGGGATGCTGGTGGCCGGCTTCGTCAGCGAGGAGTTCGGAGTGGTGGCGGCCCTGGTCGGGATCGCCGCGGCCTACATGGTGGTGACCGCCACCATCTTCCTGAACCCGGTCATGCGCGAGATGGAGCGACGCCCGGCCGAGGGGCCGGGCGTCACCAACGCCTGACGGAACGGTCCGGTCCTACTCCGCCAGGCGCTCGCCCTCCAGGTCACCGGTGAGCAGCGCGTAGAGCAGCGCCGCCTCGGTGTGCATCCGGTTCTCGGCCTGCGGCCAGACGCGTGAGGCGGTGCCGTCCATCACCTCGTCGGTGACCTCCTCGCCACGGTGCGCCGGCAGGCAGTGCAGGAAGATGGCCGTCGGCTCAGCGAGCGCCATGAGCGCCGCGTCAACCGTGTAGCCGGCGAACGCCTTGTGGCGAGCCTCCTGCTCGGCCTCGTGACCCATCGAGGTCCACACGTCGGAGTACACGGCGTCCGCCCCCCGCACCGCGGTGCGCGGGTCATCGGTCAGGACGATCGAGCCGCCGCTCTCGCGCGCGATTGCGCGGGCCGCCTCCACCACGGTGGTCGCCGGCTCGTATCCCGCGGGTGTCGCCACCCGCAGCTCGAAGCCGGTCAGGGCCGCGGCCTGGATCAGGGAATGCACCACGTTGTCGCCGTCGCCGACGAAGGCGACCTTCAGCCCGGCCAGGTGCCCGAACTCCTCGCGCAGGGTGAGGACGTCGGCCAGCGCCTGGCAGGGATGGTGCTCATCGGTCAGGGCGTTGACGACCGGGATGCTGGCGTGCTCGGCCAGCTCCTCGACCGATGCCTGGCTGAAGGTCCGGATCACGATCGCGTCCAGGTAGCGCGACAGGGTGCGGGCCGTGTCCGGGATCGTCTCGCCGCGGCCCAGCTGCAGCTCGTCTGGGCGCAGGGCAATGGGCAGCATGCCCAGTCGCCAGGCCGCTGCCTCGAAGCTGACCCGGGTCCGTGTCGAGGGCTTGTGGAAGATCAGCCCGATGCGGCCGCCGGCCAGCGCGTTGCGCGCCAGCTGCGGGTCCCGCCGGAATCGCTCCGACAGGTCGAGCAGCGCCTCCAGGCCGCGGGCGTCGAAGGCGTCGAGGGTCAGGAAGTCGGCCGGCACGCCCAGGCGCGCCGGTGGCGGTGTGAGCTGCGCGGTCATGCGCGCCTCCTCTGCGCGGTAGCCATGAACGGAGGCGTGCGGGGCGGCAGGCTGCCCCGCGCGCAGCTCGAGCATCCGCTGGGTGGCCCCGCCGCGGAAGTGCCGTTCGGCCCGGGAGAGGCGGGCCAAGGAGCGGTGTAGGGTGGTGGTCATGCCGTCCCGGGAGCGTCTCTCGCGCCTTGCCGAGGCCCACGGCCTCGAGCTGGTGGGCGTTGCCGATGCCGCGCCCCTGCCGGCCGACCGCGCCCGCATGGAGGAGAGCGTCGCGGCCGGGCGCATGGGGCGCATGGAGTGGATGGGTGGCGACCGCCCGGCCCGCGCCACCGAGCCGACCGCCCACGATCCGTCCGCGCGCTCGGTCGTGGTGGTGGCAGCGCCCTACGCGGGCCGCGACCGGGCCGACTGGGACCCGGCGCCGGACGCCCTGCGCCGCGCACTCGCTCCGGTCCTGGAGGCAGTTCCCGCCCAGCCGGCCGGCCGAATCGCCCGCTACGCCCTGGGCAGCGACTACCACGTCTCGCTGCGCGGCAGGCTGGAGGCGCTGGCCGCCGACCTGCGCGGCGACGGGATCCAGGCCGGCGAGGTGGCCTATGTCGACGACCGGCCGCTCGCCGAGCGGGCGCTGGCCGCCCGCGGCGGGCTGGGCTGGATCGGCAAGAACACGAACCTGCTGACCCATCATCGCGCGGGCTCGTGGGTCTTCCTGGGTGCCATCCTGACCTCCGCCGAGCTTCCGACCGACGAGCCGGTGCGCTCCAGCTGCGGCACTTGCACCCGGTGCCTCACCGGCTGTCCCACCGGCGCCCTGGTCGCACCACAGGCCATCGACGCGCGACGATGCATCAGCTACCTGACCATCGAGCATCCGGGCGCCTTCGAGCCCTGGGAGGCGGACGCCATCGGCGACTGGATCTTCGGCTGCGACGTCTGCCAGGAGGTCTGCCCCGTCAACGCCGATGCCGACGACCCTGGTCCGCTGCTGGTCCCCCTGCTGCCCCTGATCGAGTGGCTGCTGCCGCTGGGCACACGCGCTTTCGCCCGGGCGATGGGGGAGACGGCGCTCACCCGGGCGGGGCGGCATCGCCTGCTGCGCAATGCCATCGCGGCCCTCGCCAACGCCGGACCGATGTCTCCCGACGCGGTGTCCCTCCTCCGGCGCGCCGCCGAGGACCGGCGCGAGGAGGTCCGAGCGCAGGCGGCAGCGGCGCTCGCATCGGTCCATGGTGGCTGAGGCAGGGACGGACCGCCCTTGTGCTACCCTCAGCGTGCCCGTCGCCAGGCGGGTTCCGCGCTCGTGAGGAGCGCGATGCGATCGGGGCGTAGCGCAGCCTGGTAGCGCACCTGAATGGGGTTACCCCGGCCGTTTAGCGGTGTAGGTTTCAGCCGGGTCACGCACGTCCCGCCAGAGCGAGACCTTCCGATTTAGGTGGTGCTTTTACGCGGCGTCGCGCCGCTCCGTCGCCGCGGCGTTCTCTCCCGCGGTCGCCGCCACCTCATCGCGCAACCATCGCACGAAGTCGGTGGCCGGCCAGCTGCGGCCGTCCTCGGCGCTCAGCTGGTCGAACTCGCGGGCCATGCGTCCAAGCAGCTCCAGATTGAGCCGGTCATCGCGGAGGAGCGGCGGGCCAGTTAGCAGCTTACGCCGGATCTGAGACCTGACCGGTGGCCGCACAGCGTCGGCTCGGCATCGCGAACTGACCGCGCTGAGCCGGATGCATGTCCGGGCACCTGACAGGCAATCAGGTCGCCACGGCGTGCTCAGAGGTTCTCGGCCACCCAGTAGAGCGCCATGAATCCGGCAAGCACAACGCTCAGAACGGCCACGACCACGTTGAGTGCGGGCGTTCGCACATCGACTGTGGCGCTCAGGCGCCCTGCCCGCCAGCCGAGGGCCACACGCGTAACGGGCATCACAGCGAACACGAAAGCCACATAGGGCGCTAGCACGAAGAACGTCTCACCGAGTGGGTGGGTCACGATCGGTGTCATGGCAGGCTCAATCGCATCGAAGAGCACGTCCACGCCCACGATGTACTTAAGCACCGCCGCCGCGACGAGCACGCTGCTGGGCAACATGATTGCCAGGCCGAGTATGCCCAGCAACCCCGCACGACGATAGAACTTGTCCGCCACGTTGTGTCCTCCCTGCGTGCTCCTCGGCGCCCACGACCGGACGCGTGTTCGTAATGCGTTGGCAAGCACGTCGAGCAACGTGTCGAGCGATGCCTCGTGCTCCCGGAGCAGCGCTTCAAACTCCGCCCCGTAGCGGGCGCGCCAGGCCGGTGGATAGAGCAAGCTGACGAGCCGGATCAGGCGCTTCAAGCCGTTGCTCCGCGCTTCCGAGCGACCCGGACCAGCCGCTCAAGCGCTTCCGCACGGCCCGCCAGAAAGCTTCTTCCGGCCTCTGTCAGGCGGTACGGCGTGCGCCGATCCTCAGCAGGCAGGGGCTCGATGAGTCTCTCCTGCTCTAAACGCTCGATGGCCCCATAGAGGGTGCCCGGGCCGAGACGAGCGCCGCTGAACTCGCTGATGTCGCGGAGCATGGCATGGCCATGGCGTGGGCCTGCGGCCAGACTGATCAGCACGAGCAATCCCGGATCCGATCCGCTTCTTCGCATGCGACCTGCGGCTTCCCTTAGCTACTCCGTCCGACGTAGTACGTATTACGTAGCACAGCGTCCGCGCAAGTGTCAACTCCTGAGCCGAGGACCGCCTAGTCGCTGATTACGCCCCGCCGCTCTCGCAGCCGATCGCTCAGCCGGCGCAGCGCCTGCTCGGCGTACCGGCCCGAGCCGCTGGCGTAGTCATCGAAGGCGGGGCCTTCGGCCAGGCCGATCCACAGCTCGCCGAAGCGGTACAGGCCGCTTACCTGCCAGCCGAGCGGCAGCGCGGCCTCAGCGGCCGTCCAGGCTTGCGTGAGGGCGCCGAGCGGTGGCATGGCGCGAGTGTACCGACGTGCTGGACAGCCGGAGTAGGCTTGCCGCCTGAAAGCGCGCCCGAGCCTCAGCGGTGCGCCACTTTGGAGGGAGCCGCGATGACCGCGCCAAACACCACCACCTCATCGAATTCACGCCGTGCCCTGCTGGCCGGTGCAGTCGGCGGCCTCGGCGCGTGGGCAGCAAGCGCCGTTGGCCGTGCCAGCCACCTCCGCGCCGCAAACGGTGACCCGATCCTCGCCGGGCAGACCAACTCAGCAACACTGCAGACTCGGCTCGAGTCCGGCAGCAGCATCGCTCTATGGGCCGAGAGCACGTCGTCCGGCGGAGTCGGGCTCTACGGAAACAGCGTCGCTGGATCGACTACTGGCACTGGCGTCTACGGGAACGGGAGTGGCTGGGGAGTGATCGGCCACGGGAAAGTGGCGGGCGTAGCCGGGCAGAGCACTGGCGGCGTAGGCGTCCGCGGCAACGCGCTTGGGACCGGGGACGTGCGGGGCGTCCACGGCAATTCCTATTACGGCGTCGGCCTCTTCGGCACCTCCACCGAGGGGTATGCGCTACGCGCCGAAGGTCGCACCAAGCTCAGCACGAGCGGCGTGGCGACCATCCCGGCCGGCAGCACCAGCGTCACGGTCACCCCGAACGTCAACGTCACCAACGGCTCGTTCGTGCTCCTCACGCCGCGCGCCAACATCGGCTCGCGGGGGCTGTGGTACACCGTTCAGGCCAGCGCCGATACGTTCAGGATCCGGATGAGCAAGTCGCGCTCGAAGAACACCAAGGTGGCCTGGCTGCTGCTGGGGTAGGGCCGGGGTCGCCTGCACCGTCCGATCCTTCGAGGAGTTTTCCGGTGTGCGTTCGCACCGAGCTGACCCATCAGGTCAGCACGAAACCTCACCCCACCGCCTAGTCGTGGCTCCGCGAGTACTAGTCAGCAATGGTACTTCGGTCTACGGTGGCGATGTGCTCTTCATCCTCTGGTTCGTTGTCGGAGGCATCGTGGCCTTAGTGCTCGGCTTCCTGATACATCCGGCGATGTAGGTTGAGCCGTCCAGGGTGATTCGTATGCGGCTGACCTGCGAAGCCTTCTACGTCGATGTGCGTGTCCGCGAGATCAACGGGCGCTTCATCGCCTCGGCCGACACGCCGGACGGGCCGACCCTGGGCGTCGGGACTGCTGCCATCTAGGCCATCGAGGCGGCGCTGGAGCCCTTCGAAGGCGCTATCCAGGAGCTGCTGGCCAGCATGTCGCGAGGAGTCGCCGGCTAGGGCCGGGGTATTCGGCGCGTACCTGAGCCTCGAAACGGGCCAGGAAGCGCTTGCGGGCCTCGGAGGTCAGCTCCTTCGGGTCATGGCGAGAGCGGGCGATCGCCGCCCCGATCCGACCGTAGAGAGAGCGCTGTGCCGGTGTCATCAGCGCTGAGGCTAGACACCGGCACAGGGGTTACGGAACGGGGTTAGGGGCTAGAAAACAGGGGTTAGCCGGGGGGTTAGGGGTTAGAAATCAGCATGGCGGCCATTCCTCGCCAGCATTACGAACGCCCATCCACAGCTGCTTGATCCGGCCTGCGCTGAGGTTCATGTGTTTGGCGACCTTCACCTTGCTTGGATAGGTCCCAGGCTCAAACCCGCAATCACAGCCGGCTCGGACGTCTTTGCAGGCATCCTCAAGCATCAGCCGGATAGCCTGCTCCTTCGAGACCTCGTCCGATGTTCCCCTCCCGGCCTCCTCGGCCTCCATCTCCTCGCGGGCGATCGCCTCGGCCCGACCTTGACGGTCGAGGTACTCGAAGAGCAGCCGATACTGCTCACGGCGCTGGATCCGCTGCTTCGCTTCCTCGATCTCCTCGCGGCTGAACTCCTCGCGGCTCATAGCCGGTCACCGGGGGCCATGCCGCGATATGCAGCGCGTGCGCGGGTATCGCCGGTCGACGCGGCATAGCGAGACAGCATGTCGCGGGTCCGCCAGCCCGCCAGTCGCTGGACGTCGCCTTCCTGCATCCCGGCGCCGAGCATGCGATCGGCCCAGGTATGCCGGAACTGATGGGCGAAGAGGCCGTCGATGCCCGCCTGCTTCCCGCGTCGGCGAAGGGCCTGGAGAATGCCGTTCTCGGTCAGCGGGCCCCTGCGTCCGAGCCACAGCTCAGGGCGGTGCTGGAGGGGATGTGCATAGCGCTTGCGCAGGTAGCGGCCCAGCGCCTGGGCCGTTCGGGTGCCAAAGGGGCAGGCCCGAACGCGCTTGCCCTTGCCCATGACGACGGCGACGTTGTTGTCGAGATCCACGTCGCCCTCGATGTCGCCAGCCTCGGTCAGCCTGCCCTTGAGGCCCGACGCTTCCGCGCGGCGCATGCCCGAGTCGAAGAGGAGCCGGATCAACGCCGTGTCGCGGATCTCCTCGAAGCCTGAGCCGCGACAGGCGCGCAGCAGGCTCTTGACCTGGTCGTCGGTGAGCACCGCGACCGGCTTGACCTCCGGCTTGGGGGGTGCGATGCCGGCGATGGGGTTGTCGACCAGCTGGCCGTCGGCCACCGCCCACTTCAGGAACGCTTTGAGGCCGTTGAAACGGTTGGAGCGCGTGCCTTCGCTGTTGCCGGCTGCGGCCAGGGCAGCCAGCCAGC
>DASUSP010000029.1:0-7904 GCA_036375035.1 Candidatus Limnocylindria bacterium | reverse complement strand
CCGAGCTTCGGGAACACCTTGCGCAGGTGCCACTCGACCGTTCGGGCGCTGATGAACAGCGCACCGCCGATCTCGGGGTTCGTGCGACCTTCGGCCGCGAGCCGGGCGATCTGGGCTTCCTGCGCGGTGAGCTCCTCGCGGGTCTCGACCGTGCGCTTCCGCACCGTCTCACCAGTGGCCCACAGCTCCCGACGGGCCCGCTCGGCGAACGCCTTGATCCCCCTCGTCGCCAGCATGTCGTGGGCAGCGCGAAGCTGCTCCCGGGCGTCGACGCGGCGCCCCTCGCGGCGCAGCCACTCGCCGTACAGGAGGTGTGCGCGTGCGAGATCCAGGCGGATGCGGGTGCGGCCGAGTCGCTCGATCGCTTCCCGGTAAAGGCCCTCGGCGACGTCACCCTCGCTCAGGAGTGCACGGGAGCGCGCCTCGATGCCGAGTGCCAAATCCGTCCCTGCCGCGCGGGTCCGCTCCGAGAGGCGCTCCAGGGCCTCGGCCGCGATCTCTGTCCTCCTACTGCGCGTGGCCGCCTCGATGAGCTCGGGCACCGACCAGACCGAGACCATCAGCTCGTCCCGAGCGCTCGCGCTCTGGGCGGGAGCCAGCGCCGCCTCGTAGTCGCCGAGGCCGTTGTGCAGGACAGCACGCGCATGCTCGCCGAAGGTGAGGATCACACCTTCACCCCGGGCGATCGCTTCGGCGCCGCTGGCCTCGATCAGCGCCGATGCCCGTGCCTCGTCGCCGCGACACCCGGCGAGCAGCAAGGCTGCGATCACGATGCGCGTGGTGCCGGTCGCGTCCGCGATCGCGTCGGCCTCGTCGAGGAGCGCTTCGGCAGCATCGAGCTCGCCCTCGAAGATGCGCAGCTGCGCCAGGTAGTTGAGGGCGAGCGGAAGCACTGCGAGCGCGCCGGTCTCGCGGGCGATCCGGACAGTGCGGACGGCGAACGCGCGCCACGTCTCGTCCTCGAACAGGTCGGGCGCGACGCGACGGGCAAACCCCGGCCAGCGAACGCCCTGCCCGGGATGGTCCTCGTCGCGCAACGCCCTCAGCGCCTGTTTGAGAGTCGACGCACTCGCCGCGTAGCCGTCGGTGAAGCGCACGGCCAGACCGTCGAGCAGCAGGTCGACAGGACGTGGGGCGCCCGCCGGGGGTGGCGCAGCGCGAGCAGCCTGGGCCGCGGCCAGCACGCCGCTGCCGAGCCGGCCACCGATGCTCGCTGCTCGAACCGCCTCCAGGTAGGTGTCGCGGGCGACGCCGGGATCGAGCGATTCGAGCCGCTTGGCCGCGTCGAGCAGCAGCGGTACGGCTTCGCCGCCCCGTCTCAGGTCCACCGCGATCTGTCCGTGGAGGCGCTGCAGCTCGCCGCGGTCGAGCTCGTCCAGCGGGCCGGTGGCGGCAGTCGAGAGGAGTGTCAACGCGGCCTCGGGAGCGCCGGACAGCTGTTCGGCGCCCGCTGCCCTCAGTGCGCGCCGTGCTCTCCGGGCGGGCTCAGGTGTCAGCGCGGCCGCGCGCTCCAGGAACGCGGCAGCCGCGGCCAGTCCGCCGCGTGACTGCGCCCGCCCGGCCGAGCGCTCCAGCTCGCCGGCGACGTCCTCGTCCGGCTCGATGGTGGCGTGGGCGAGGTGCCATGCCCGCCGATCCGGATCGCCGACGGCGTCGGTAGCCGCGGCCAGTGCCCGATGGATGCTCCGTCGCTCATCGACTGGTGCGGCGCGGTAGATCGCCGAACGTAGGAGTGGGTGGCGAAAGACGACCCTCGAACCGAGCTCGACAACGCCATCCGCTTCGGCGTGCCCGATCGCCTGGGCAGGAACGCCCAGCTCCGCGGCCGCTCGCCACAGCACGATCGGATCGCCGGTCGGCTCGGCCGCCGCCGCCAGCAGCAGCCTCTGCGTGGCGGCCGGCAGCTGCTGGACGCGTCGCCGGAAGCTCGTCTCGATCACGCCCCGTAGCGGTCGTGCGTTCGGAAGACCGAAGCCGCCTGCCCGCAACGCGGGCGGCACGTCACGCGGCAGCTCGAGCAACGCCAGGGGGTTGCCGCGCGCCTCGGCGAGGATCTGGTCGCGCACGCGGTCATCCAGCGGTCCGCTGATCGCCGACATGAGCAGGTCCCGCGCGTCAGCGTGCGAAAGGCCCGTGACCCGCAGATCCGGCAACCGGACCAACTCGTCACGCTCGACCGGCTCACGCTCCGCGAACAGGAGGACGACCGACTCCGCCTGGAGGCGCCGGGCGACGAACGCCAGCACCTGCGCCGACGACCGATCGAGCCACTGGGCATCGTCGATCAGGCAGACGAGCGGCCGTTCCTCGGCGGTGTCGGACAACAGGCCGAGCACCGCGAGGCCCACCAGAAACCGGTCGGGCGGCGCGCCCGAGGTCCGGCCCAAGGCGGTGTCGAGCACGGCACGCTGCGGCGGCGGCAACCGCTCGAGGCCATCGAGCAGCGGCATGCAGAGCTGCTGCAGACCGGCGAAGGGCAGCTCCATCTCCGCCTCCACCCCGAGCGCACGAACGACCCGGCAACCCTCGGCGCGCTCGGCGACGTACCCCAACAGCGCTGTCTTCCCGACCCCCGGCTCGCCGCGCAACACCAACACGGCACTCTGTCCCGTGTGCGCAGCCGCCAACCTGCGGTCGAGCAGTGCACACTCGGCCGTCCGCCCGGTCAGCACCGGTCAAGCGCCCTGAGCAGGGTGCGGGCCACTGGCAGGAAGCCTCCGACCGACGCGGCAGGTCTCGATGTGCCACGCCGCGTTCACCGTCAGCCCCGACGCCTCGGGCAGGCCGACCTGCCGCGAGCGCGTCCATGTCCTCCCGCCATCCGTCGAGCGCTGGACCGTCGGACCGTAGACGTAGTGGTTGGCCGCTGAGTAGATGGTGCCGTCACGGCGAGCCGGCCAGGGAGGTCTCGACTCGGGTCATGGTGGTCTCCCTTGTCTGGGTTCACCCTCCCTCGCGGTACGGCGCCAGGAACGCGGTCAGCGCCGTCAGCATCTCCTCGGGAGCCTGCTCGGCGACCCAATGGCCGGTGTCGGGGATGACCACGGTCTCCACGTCGGTCGCAGCGGGCTTCATCCCCTCGCCGGCTGCCTCACCCCAGCTCTCCGCTCCGCCGATCCCCAGAACGGGGATCGTCAGCGGCCGGGTCTTGCGCTGCTCGTTCTGTGCGATGGTGGTGTCCCACGCGCGATAGAGCCCGAAGCTGCCGCGCAGGCCGTCGGGGTCGGAGAAGCGGTCGAAGTAGTACCGCTGGACCTCGTCGGGCAGGCCCTTCCGGCCGCCCTGGATAGCGAACTCGTAGCCGAAGAAGATGTCCTCGCGTCCCGTGACGAGCTGTTCGGTCAGCTCGTCGTTGACCCGGTTGAAGGGGATGTGCCAGACCCGGTTGTTGAGCGGCTCGGGGACGAACAGTGGCGGGTTCAGAGACACCCCCGGGGGCCCGGGGATCTCGGCGAGGGCCACGCGGGCGACCCGGTCCCGGTGATCCGCGGCCAGCGCGTAGCCGATGATGTATCCGGTGTCGTGGCCGACCACGGCGAACCGCTCGTGGCCGAGCGCATCCATCAGCGCCACCAGGTCGCCGGCGAGGGTGCCGGCGTCGTACCCGTCCCGGGGCTTGTCGGACAGCCCCATGCCGCGCTGGTCGACCGCGACGACCTCGAAGTCCCGGGCCAGCGCCGGCATCAGCAGACGCCAGGCGTACCAGGTCTCGGGCCAGCCGTGCACCAGCAGCAGCGGCGGGCCGTCGCCTCCGATGACCGCGTGCAGGCGCAGCTCACCGGTGTCGATGTACCGGCTCGTGAACGTGTCGGTGAACCCCGCGGGGAGGTTCGGCGCGCCGGAGACGGAGCCGGGCTCGCCGGGCCGTGGGCTGGCCGTGGTGCTCTCAGACATTGCCGTCCCCTCCCTTTCATCGGTGCAGGACAACCGATCGGTGAACCGTCGATCGTCGGGAACCCTTCGGGTGAACTGCTGTGTCTGACACGGTGCCGGCGGCCCGCCAAGTCTCGTTCGCGCCGGCAGGCGTTCATATCCGCCAGTGGCCAGCGCGACTGGCCAGTCGTGGCCTTCGCGGTGCCCGACCGGGCCTCCGGCTGGCGCGGGCTACGCCGGCTCGGCGCTGGCCGGGTCGCTGGGCAGGACCCGGTCGAGCTGGACGCGCGAGCCGATACCGAGCTTGGCGAAGACCTTGCCCAGGTGGTACTGGACCGTGCGGGCGCTGATGAACAACCGGGCGCCGATCTGCGGGTTGGACAAGCCGTCGCGGGCCAGCCGCGCGATCACGGCCTCCTGGGCGGTCAGCGCCTCGCGGCGCTCGACGGTGCGCCTGCGAGCGGTCGCGCCGGTGGCCCGCAGCTCGCGCCGGGCCCGCTCGGCGAACCCCTCGATGCCCATCGTGTCCAGCAGGCCGTGGGCGGTGCGCAGCTGCTCGCGCGCATCCTGGCGGCGGCGCTGGCGACGCAGCCACTCGCCGTAGAGCAGGTGGGCACGGGCGAGCTGCACGCGGACGGTGGTTCGGCCGAGGTGGGCGATCGACTTGCGGTAGAGCCGGTCGGCGAGGTCGCCCTCGCTGAGCAGGGCGCGGACGCAGGCTTGGGCCCCCAGCGCCCACTCGGAGGGTGTCGCCCTGGTGCGGTCGGACAGCCACTGAAGTGCGGCCCTGACCAGCGCGACGTCTCCGGTCCGGGACGCCGCCTCGGCGAGCTCGGGCACGACACAGGGTCCGAAGCCGAGCTCGTCACGCTCGAATGCTCGCCAGGCGGCGTCGCGCGCCATGTCGTGGCGACCGAGGCCGTTGTAGAGCACCGAGCTCGCGTAGTCCGCGAAGCTGACCATCCTGCCCAGACCCCGGGCGGTCGCCGCCCGTGAGGTGGCCTCGATCAGCTCCGACGCCTCTCGCTCGCGGCCCCGCCAGGCCGCGAGCGCCATCGCGGCATACCCAACCGGCGGGTTCCCGGTCGCCTCGGCGATCAGGCCGTCCTCGTCGATCAGCCGCGCCGCCGTGGTCAACCCGCCGGCGAACAGGTGGGCTGCGGCGAGGAAGTTGAGCGCGTACTGCAAGTGCACGGAAGCGCCCGCGTCGCGGGCGACCTGTGCCTGGACAGAGGCCACGGCATGCCAGGTGTCGGCGTCCCACAGCTCGAGGGCGGCGATGGCGCTGGCTCTTCCCCCGGCGAGCCAGCGCCCGCGCCCGGCTTCGTCGTCGGCGACGTCCAGGGCGAGACTCAGATCGCACGCTCGGGTCAGCAACGGCGCGGCCGCCGCAAATCCCTGCGTCAACCGCAACGCGAACGCGTCGAGCAGGACGTCAACTGCACGTGGTGGCTCAGGGCCGGGGGGCGCGGCGCGCGCGGCGTCGGCTGCCGCCCGCACGCCACCGGGGCGGCCCAGGTCGCCGGCCCACATGGCGGCCCAGAGCGCCTCCAGGTGAGTGTCGCGGGCCAAGCCGGCGTCGAGGGGCGCCAGCTGTCTGGCTGCGCTGAGCAGCAGTCGAGCAGCGTCGCTGGGCCGTCGCTGCACCAACGCGATCAGTCCGCGCAGCTGCTCCACCTCGGCCGCCGACAGGGCGTCGAGCGGGCCGGTTTCGACCGCGACCAGCAACCCCAGGGCCGCGTCCAGCGCGCCGGCGGCGCGCTTGGCCCGAGCCGCCGCCAGCCCCCGTCGGGCACGGCGGGTGGGGTCGAGCGTCAGCATCGCCGCGCGCTCCAGGAACGCGGCCGCCGCGGCCAAGCCCCCGCGTGCGTGCGCACGGCCCGCCGCGCACTCCAGTTCGGCGGCGACGTCCTCGTCGGGCCCCGGGGTGGCCTGGGCCCGGTGCCAGGCGCGGCGGTCGGGATCGGTCTCCGGGTCGGTGACCTCCGCCAGGGCGCGGTGCAGATCCTGCCGCTGCCGCAGCGACGCCGCCCGGTAGGCCGCCGAGCGCACCAGCGGATGCCGGAACCGCACCCGGGCGCCGACCTCGAGCAGGCCGGCCTCGGCCGCCGGCGTCGCCGCCTCGGCCCGGATCCCGAGCCGCTCGGCTGCCCGCCATACCCTCACCGGGTCGCCGACCGGCTCGGCCGCCGCCAGCTGCACCAGCCACCGGGTGTCGGCCGGCAGGGCGTCCAGCCGCCGCCGGACGCTCCCCTCGATGCTCTCCGGGAGCGGCAGCGCGCCGGGGAGCGCGAACCCTCCGGCCAGCTCGGCCGGCGGCAATCCCCGTGACAGCTGCAACAGCGCCAGCGGGTTGCCGCGGGTCTCGGCAATGAGCTGGTCGCGGACCTGGGCGTCGAGCGGCCCGGTCAGCGTCGCGTTCAACAGCGTGCGCGCATCGGCGTCCCGCAGAGCCTCGACCACCAGCTCGGGCAATGGCGCCAGCTCGTCGCTCGGCACGCGGGCCGCGAAGATCAGGCCGACCGAAGTCGCCACCAGGCGGCGCGCGACGAACCCGAGGACCTGGGCCGAGGCGTGATCCAGCCACTGCTCGTCGTCCAACAGGCAGATCAGCGGGTGCTCGTCGGCGGCGTCGGACACCAGGCTGAGGACGGCCAGGCCGACCAGGAAGCGGTCGGGCGCCGACCCGGACCTCAGGCCGAACGCGGTCCACAACGCCTCGCGCTGCGGCCCTGGGAGCCGTTCCACGCGGTCCAGCATCGGCGCGCACAGCTGGTGCACCCCGGCGTAGGCGAGCTCCATCTCCGAGGGGACAGCTGCGGCGCGCGCCACGCGGCAGCCAGCGGCGTGCTCGGCCAGGTAGTCCAGCAGCGCCGTCTTGCCCACGCCCGCCTCCCCGCGCACCACAAGGGCCCGGCTCTCACCGGCGCGCACAGCGTCGAGGAGCTGGTCCAGCACGTCGCACTCGCGGCGCCGGCCCGGTAGCTCCCCGGTGGGTCCCCGCAGACGGGAGGGTCGGCGTCTGCCCGGTCCCGTCACCACGCCGCCTCCACGACGCCGTGGCCTGGCCCGCGTCGCGGCGCCAGCCGCTCAACCGCCTTGATCGACGCCTCGACGAGCACTTCTGGGAGCATGCACGAGGAAGCGGCCGCACGCCATGGCCCTGACAGGAGCAACTGCACCTACCGCCTCAACCTCCACTACGAGGCCGCACGCGACGCCGGCGTGCCCCGACCCGTGATCGATACCCTGACCGCGTGGTGGGAGACGGACTTCCACGATGACGCCGCCCGCGCCGCCCTCGGCTACACCGAGGCGGTCACTCGCGTCGCCGACGCGACCGTCGCCGACGATTTCGGTGCACCTCACGACCCGACTCAAGCTGGCCGAGGGCGCCAGCCCCGGGCTCGCCGAGCAGGCGATGTCGTGAGCCCACTCACCTGCGAAGCCGCGGTGCACGCCGCGAGCGACCAGCTCACCGGGCTGCTGTCCGACGCCGAGCGAGGCGCGCTCGAGGACCACCTGGCCGGCTGCGACAGCTGCTCGTGCCTCATGGACCAGCTGCGCAGCACCGTCGCCGTCCTCGGGTCACGGCCCAAGGTGCAGGTCCCCGACTCGCTCCGCGCCATGGTCGCCGATGCAGGGGGTGGCCGCGCCGCGGCACTCACCGCGCAGCTGCCGCATCTCTACGCACTCGCGAACGCGCTCGACGCCAACGCCGCCGACGACCTGGTCCAGCAGACGCTCACGTCCGCGCTCGCCGACCCCGATGCCGACACGACCGGATCGGGTCTGTCCGCGGCCCTGACGCGCCTCGCTGCCGAACGTGGGCCCGATGTCGAGTCCCCGGCCGTCCCGACCGCGGGCAGTGATCCCGACGCCGACGAGGCCGAGCTCTTCTACCCCGACTTCTACACCGACGGCCCCGATGCCGGCGCATGGGTCGACCCGCCGGTGGCTTGGGGTGAGTCGCGGGTGCTCGGTCCGGAGGACGATCTCGTCACGACGGAGACCTACGGCGCCGTCGACGC
>DASUSP010000028.1:0-6649 GCA_036375035.1 Candidatus Limnocylindria bacterium | reverse complement strand
GAGGGCCCTCGAGACCTGGGTCTGCTCGATCAGGCGTCGGGCCAGCGTGGTGGTCAGCGGCGGCAGGGCCAGCGCGCGGTCGCGCACCACCTCGACCAGCGTCCCGCCCATGCCGAACAGCAGGACCGGCCCGAACTGGGCATCGACGCTGGAACCGATGATCAGCTCGTACCCGGTCCAGTTGATCATGGGCTGGACGGTGACCCCCTCGAAGGCATCGGTCCCGTGACGGTTCACCACCGCCTCCGCGATGGTTCGGTAGGCGTCGCGCACGGCGTCGGCGTCGACCAGGTTGAGCTTCACCCCGCCAACATCGGTCTTGTGGGTGATGGTGCGCGAGTACAGCTTCACGACCACCGGGAAGCCGATCTCCTCCGCGGCCGACACCGCCTCCTCCGGGGAGCGGGCCACCCGCGTCTCGGTGACCGGGATGCCGTAGGCGGCCAGCACCTCCTTGGACTCGTCCTCGGTCAGCAGCGTGCGCCCCTCCGCCTGCGCCTCGGCAATCACCGCCTCGGCACGCCTGCGGCTCTGCAGGCTGTCGGCCCCATCGGGCAGCACCGGGGTCTCGTACAGGTGGCGCAGGTTCTCGGCGTAGCGCCACAGGTAGTTGAACATGCGCACCGCGGCGTCGGGGTAGGCGAAGTCGGGGATGCCCGCCGCCTGCAGCAGCTGCGTGCCGGGCTCGACAAGAGGGCCGCCCATCCAGCTGGCCAGCACCGGTCCTGAGCGCAGGTGCGCGAACTCGCGCAGCGCCTCGGCCGTGCCGGTCGGCTCGGTCATGGCCTGCGGGGTGAGGATCACCAGCAGCCCGTCGCTGTCCGGGTTGGCGGCGGCCACCTCGACCGCCCGGCGGTAGCGCTCGGCGTCAGCGTCGCCCAGGATGTCGATCGGGTTGTTGTGGCTCCACGCCGTCGGCAGGAACTCGTCCAGCGCCTGCCGGGTGGCCTCCGGCAGCGGCGCCAGCTCTCCGCCACCGGCGATCAGCGCGTCGGTGGCCAGCACGGCCGGGCCGCCGGCGTTGGTGACGATCGTCAGCCGCCGGCCGGTGGGCCGGGGCTGCTTGGAGAGCACCTCGGCCATGCCGAACAGGTCGTCGATGGCGTCCACCCGCAACACGCCGACGCGCCGGAACGCGGCCTCCAGCACGTCGTCGGAGCCGGTCAGGCTGCCGGTGTGCGAGGCCGCGGCGCGGGCCGCCGCCTCGGAGCGGCCGGGCTTGATGACGATGATCGGTTTTGTGAGGGCCACCTCGCGCGCCGCCGACAGGAAGGCCGTGGCGTCACCGATGGTCTCCATGTAGACCACGATGCTGCGCGTGTGCGGGTCGTCGCCCAGGTGGTAGATGACGTCGCCCCAGCCGACGTCCAGCATCGATCCCAGCGAGACGATGGAGGAGAAGCCGGTCTGCTCGCGCTCGGCCCAGTCCAGGATGGCGGTCAGCAGCGCCCCGGACTGGCTGACGAAGCCCACCGACCCCGGCCGCGCGATCCCCGCCGCGAAGGTGGCGTTGAAGCCGCCGACCGGGTTCATCACGCCCAGGCAGTTCGGACCGATGATCCGCATCCCGCCCCGCCGCGCGGTGGCCAGGATGCGGCGTTCCAGCTCCACCCCTTCCGGGCCGGTCTCCTTGAAGCCGGCCGAGATGATGATCGCCGCCTTGACCCCGGCCGCGACGCACTCCTCGACCAGGTCCGGGACGGTCGGGGCGGGCGTCACGATCACGGCCAGCTCCACCGGCTCGGGCAGCGAGGCCAGGTCCGGGTATGCCTTGAGGCCCAGGATGCTCGATCGCTTGGCGTTGATCGGGAAGACGGTCCCGCCGAACGGCGAGCTGATCAGGTTCCAGACGATGGTGCGCCCGACCTTGCCGGGCGCTTCGCTGGCACCGATGACCGCCACCGAATTCGGGGAGAAGAACGAGTCGAGGGGGGTCGTCGCGTGGCCCAGCACCTCGCCGGCGCGGTCCAGCACCGGTCGCGCGTCCTGCGTCGTCTCCTGCTCCGCCACACGCACCACTCTACGTCACTCCCACCCATCCCCAGATCCAGACCACCACGCCACTGAGCAGCAGGATCCCAACCACGTCCAGCACGATGCCCACCCGGAAGATCTGCCCCGGCGTGTAGAGGCGGGTCGAGTAGGCCAGCAGCGTCGGCGGTGTCCCGATCACCAGGGCGAAGTCGACCGACGAGGCGACCGCCACCACCAGCACCATCAGCACCGGGTCGACGCCGGTGATCCCGGCCAGCGGGATGGCCAGCGGCACGAGCATGGCCGCGGTGGCGGTGTTGGAGGCGACGGTGGTCAGCGCCAGCGTGACGGTGGCCACCACCGTGATGGCGATCGGCGCCGGGATCGCCGACAGCCCGTCCAGCCGGGTTGCGATCCAGTCGCTCGTCCCGGTGGAGAGCAGGAAGAATCCCAGGGTCAGTCCACCGCCGAAGGTCAGAAGCGACGCCCACGAGATGCGGCCGAGGTCTTCCGGCAGGACCTTGTTCAGCAGCGCCAGGGTCACAGCCCCACCCAGCGCCACGATCCCGGTCTCGAGGCCGTGCCAGGTCTCGGTCAGCCAGAACGCCACCACACCCAGGAAGACGGCCAGCACCACCAGTTGGTCGCGGCTCGGCCGTCCGGCCTCCTGGAGCTCGCGGCGGGCGATCTCGCGCGCGTGAACGAAGCGGCTCGCCTCGGGCCGTGCACGCATGCGCCACCACAGGTAGGCGCCCATCAGCGGCAGGAAGAGCACGACCATCGGCATGCCCACGGTGAACCATTCCACGAAGCTGATGTCGCGGCCCACGAAGTCGCGCAGGAACTCGATGGCCAGCGGGTTGGCGGGCGTGCCGATGGCGCTGCCCACCCCACCGATTGTCGCCGCGTAGGCGATGCCAAGCACCACCGCGCGCTTGTAGCCGACGCTGGCAAGCGGCTCGGTGACAGCCAGGGCGATCGGCAGCAGCACGGCCACCGCCGCGGTGTTCGACATCCACAGGGAGAGGAACGCGGAGACCACAATCATGGCCGCGAAGAGGGTCAACGGGCTTCGCCCCGTTCGCGCGACAAGGGTGATTGCCGCCAGGTGGTCGAGGCCGGTCCGCCGCATCGCCTCGGCCATCAGGAAGCCGGCGAAGAAGAGCGCGATGATCGGGTGGAAGAACGGGGCCAGCGCGTCGTCCGGCCCCCCCACGCCCGCTACCACCAGCACCACCGGGATGGCGAGCGAGGTCACGAACAGCGGCACCGCCTCGGTGACCCACAGCACCACCACCGCGCCGAGCAGCGCCAGCACGGCCGACGAGCCGTCCGGCGGCCGGCGCAACAGCTGGACCGTGCCGGCCTCCTGGTCGCTGCGGACGATCGGGATCGGCTCCGACCGACCGTCGGGCAGGATCAGGCGCGCGCTCAGGCGCGCAAGCTGGGGACGCTCCCCGCCCTCCTCGTCGAGCTGCAGCGTGGCCCGGATGGGGGCATCGGTCGGGGCGCCGTCCGGCAGCTCGAGGGTTCCGCGCAGCGCATCACCGTCGATCCGGAACGTGAGCGGCTCGGTGCTGCCCAGCTCCACCGGCAGCGTCGCGTGGGTGGAGCCTCGGTAGACGATCTCGAGCGTGGCGTCGCCCGACGGCCATGGCTGCGGGGCGAGCGTGAAGCCGATGAGAGCCGCCAGCGCCGCGGCGGCGAAGGCGATCAGCCTGCGCCGCAGGCTCGGCGTGGTCGCCGAGAGGCCTTCATCGGCCACGAGGTTTTCCACTACCGCTCACTGTTACGCGGACGCCGCGTCGAGTGTAGGGCCGGGCAGCAGGGTGCGACGGTGCCGAAGGTCAGATGGCTCCCGCCGGGCGGCCGCGCGCCGTCACTGGCCGTACGCCGCGACGCGCGCCGCCTCGAGCTCGGCGAGGATGGCGTCCAGTCGCGCCCGGTCTGCCGTGTACGCCAGCACCGCGTTCCGGAAGGCGGCGTTCAGGCCCGGCGGCATCAGGTCCGAGGCATCGAAGCGGAAGAGGTCTGCCCCAGTGATGAGCTCCGCAGCGCGGCGGGAGACGGCGTCGGGATAGTTGCGTACGCCAGCGCTCACCGAAAGGCTCCCGCCCTGCGCAACCCAGATCGACTGCGCCTCGTCCGAGACGAGGTACCGCATCAGCTCCTCGGCTGCCGGACTGTCGGTCAGCAGGCCGAACAGGTCACCGCCGCCGATGACCGCCGAGCTGGCGCCGGCCGCCATGGCCGGGAACGGGAAGAACTCGAAGTCCCGCCCGGCCGCCAGGTCGCCTTCACCGAAGAAGGCCGGCATGAAGCTGCCCTGGTGCAGGAAGAGGCATCCCGGCGGATCACTGAAGAGCGGATCGCCGGCGTCCCGGAAGTCGGTCTCCAGGGCGGCGTCCGACGATCCGAACGCGAGCTCGTCGGCGACCATTTGGCCGTAGTACTCGAACGCGCGCCGCACCTCGCGCGATGTCCACGCCAGGTCACCGGCGATCCAGCGGTCGTAGGCCTCCACGCCGAACTGGCGGAGCAGGAACTGCTCGATGAGGTCGGTTCCCGGCCAGCCGGACGACTCTTCGGACGCCAGCCCAATGCACCATTCCCGCTCGGCGCGGTTCGCGGCCTGGATCGCGAGGCGCTGCAGCTCGTCCCATGTCTCGGGCGGTCCCAGCGTATAGACCGCGGGGTTGTACCAGATCAGCCCTTTCGCGCTGCTCCGCAGGAAAACGCCCACCAGGCGGCCGTCGACGGTGCCCAGCTCGATGAAGGTGGGGGCCACCCGCGAGCGGTAGGCCCTCACGTCCAGGACGTCGCCGAGGTCTCGCAGCGCGCCGGCCTCTGCGAGCTCCCGCATGTGGGCCGGACCCTCGAGCCCTGCCACGTCGGGCGGACGGCCGTTTTCCATCCGCCCGCGGAGAACGCCGCGCAGGTCGCGGGTCAAGGCGTAGGTGACGCTGACGCCGGTTCGCTCCTCGAAGGGACGCACGACCTCCGTGAAGGCCTCGAGCTCCGCCCCGCTCCAGCTGCCCAGCACCTCGACCTCGCCCGAGATCGTCGGCCGCGCCCCGCCGCAGGAGGCCAGCAGGAGCGCCCCGGCGATCAGGACAGGGGCCGCCGCGCCCCACCGTCGATGCGGTCGCGCCATGGCCTGAGCGTGCTCGGCGCCGACCGACGGTCCAGTGCCGAATGACCCGGGGGACTCGGGATGGGGTCGGTATCAGGCGCGGAGGCCGGACAGCTCTCCCTTGGGCTCGCGCGCCATCAGCTCGGCGACCGCGGCGAGCGGCGGCCGGCCCTCATGGATCACGGCGGCCACCTGCTCGGCGATGGGCAGCTCGGTCCGGTGCGCCACCGCCAGCGCGAGCGCCCCGCGAACGGTGAATACGCCCTCGGCCACGCCGTCGAGCCGAGCCGCGGCATCGGTCCAGGCCATGCCGGAGGCCATCAGCTCGCCGGCGCGGCGGTTGCGCGACAGCGGGCTCATGCAGGTCGCGATCAGGTCGCCCACCCCCGCCAGCCCGGCGAAGGTCAGCGCGTTCGCCCCGGCCGCCACGCCCAACCGCGTCATCTCGGCCAGCCCCCGCGTGATGATCGCCGCCTTGGCGCTGTCACCCAGCTCCAGCCCGTCCACCATGCCGGCGGCCAGCGCGATCACGTTCTTCAGCGCGCCGCACAGCTCCACGCCGACCACGTCGGGGTTGGTGTAGACCCGGAACCGGTCGCCGGCCAGCAGCGCCGCCATCTCCGCGGCGAGCGCCTCGTCGTCCGACGCGACCACGCTGCCTGCCGGCTTGCCGGCTGCTATCTCCCTGGCCAGGTTCGGGCCGGACAGCACCGCCACGCGCGAGCCGGGCAGCTCCTGCCCGATGACCTGGCTCATCCGCAGCTGGGTCCCCTCCTCGATTCCCTTCACCACGCTGAGCACGGCCGCGTTGCGGTCCAGGACCGATGCCAGGCGCCGCAGCGTTTCGCGCAAGTGTGCCGATGGCACGGCGAGGACGTAGACGCGGTGCGGCTCGCCCAGGTAGCCGTCGTCGGTCGCCACGCGGACGTTCGGCGGGAAGGTGACGCCGGGCAGGTAGCGACGGTTCTCCCGCTCGGCGGCCAGGCGCTGGCAGGCCTCCGCCGTGTGAGCCCAGAGCGTGACCGGTCGCTGCGCCGCGGCCAGCCTGACGGCGAGCGTCGTCCCCCACGCCCCGGCGCCGATGACCCCGACCTGGTCGGTCATTCGACCTCGATGTTCTCCCGTTCTGCCGCCGAATGCTCGCCGCCGGCGTCGTCCAGCTTCGCGATCCAGTGGTCGAGGTACGAGCGCGCCGCCATCAGCTGCTCGCGGCCCGCGGCCTTCATGTGCTTGCGCGTCTCGTCCGGAAAGACGTTGTGCATCAGCGCCCAGAACGCGGTCTCGATGCTCTCCCGGCGCTCCCCGCGGCGCAGGCGCGCCTCCAGGTCCGCGATCCGCTGCTCCATCTCGCTGGTTCGGCTCTCGTCCATCCGGTGTACCTCCTAGCTCGTCCGCGGCGGTGCCGCGAAGCGGATCTTCAGCACGTGGTCCTCGAACTTCGCGCCGCGGGTCGGCGCGTCCAGCAGCGCTCGCGGCAGCACCAGGTTGCGACGCCAGGTCCCCACGTCGATGACCAGCTCGTCGGCGTGTCGCGACAGGTTG
>DASUSP010000027.1:0-4155 GCA_036375035.1 Candidatus Limnocylindria bacterium | reverse complement strand
GCCTTCTCGACCTTGCCGATCATGCTCGATTGCACGTCGCGTCTCCTCCCGGCGCCGGCAACCGGCGCCGCTGTACGGCGCCCGTCAGTCGGTCCTGGCGAGCCGCTCCTTCAACATTGCCAACAGTGTAACCGGGGTGGGATCGGTCTGGTAGAGGATCGCGAGATAGACGCTCACCAGGTCGCCCAGCGCCACTCCGGTCAGGGTCCGCGCCAGCGGTGACGGGCCCTCGGCCCATACAGTGCTGCGGTTGGTGGCCCGCTCTCCGAGCAGCTCCTCGACGACCCGGTAGCGCGCCGAGATGGCCTCCGGCTCCTCGCGCTCCCGCAGCTCCACCACGTACAGCGCGTCGGACAGCTCGCGGGGGTTGAGGCTGCCCTCGATGGCGTTGTGGTTCGCCTCCGGCATCGGCTCGTACATGGCCCACGCCTTGGCGTTCTCGTTCAGCTGCGTCTTCCAGCGGTGCGCCACCGCCTGCATCGGCCCTGCGCCGTACATGACCGGGATGCGGCCGAAGATCGACCAGGCCAGCTGCTTGGCCTCGTTCGCCTTCGTCTCGACCGATGGCGCGTTGCGCTCCAGCAGGCTCTCGAGCGCCTCGACCGCTGGGCCGATGGGATCGGCGTCCTCCAGCAGCCCGGCGCGGACGAGCAGCTCGTGCACCAGCCCCAGGGAGAAGCCGAGCGCCGCACGCGGCTGCCCGGGCTGCTCGTAGCGCAGGTAGGGCGTGGCGTCCGCCTCGGCCTGGTGGCCGAGGGCGCCGCCGGTGCTGACCGTCACCAGCGGGACGCCGCGCTGTCGCGCGGCGGCGGCGCCGGAGAGCGTCTCGACCGTCTCGCCCGAGTGGCTGGCGGCGATGACCAGCGTCCGCGGGCCGGCCCAGCCCGGCATCCCGTAGTCGCGGTGGACCAGCAGCGGGACCCGCAGCCGGTCCCCGGCCAGCGCCGCCACCAGCTCCGCGCCGATCGCCGAGCCGCCCATCCCCAGCAGCAGCACGGCGTCGACGTCGCGGTGCCTGTCCGGCAGATCCACGGACGCCGCCACGCGGCGGGCGCGCGCCAGCTGGCGCGGCAGCTCGCGCACCTTGCCGAGCATGTCGGACACGTCGATGCGCCTGATGACCGCCGGGTCGTCGAGGGTGATCGCCTCGTCGAACTGCGGCGGCGACTCCGAATCGGCTCCCTCGTCGCCCTCGCGGCGGCCGGGCTCCTCGTCGGGGTGCTTATAGCCAAAGAAGTCGCGTGCGTCCATGCGTCTGGTCAGGCCCTCACGCGGCGGCGGGTGCGGCTGCGATGCGCCGGCCCTCGTCCAGCAGCGCCTCGACGTCCTCCGGCGATCGCGCCTCGACGTAGATGCGCAGCAGCGCCTCGGTGCCGCTGAAGCGGATCAGCAGCCACGAGCCGTCGGAGCGGTAGAACTTGAAGCCGTCCTTCGTCTCCAGCGCCTGGCGGCGCTCCACCGCCATGCCGGCAAGCGCCTCCGGTGCCTCGTCCTCGAGGCGGGCGAGGGTATCGGCCTTGACCTGGTCGTAGCCGTCCCGGCTGAAGCGGATGTCGATCCGGTTGTAGTGGCTCGGCCCGGCGAGGGCCTGCAGCTCGGCCAGCACCTCGGACGCCTGCTTGCCCTTGGTCAGCCACAGGTCCAGCAGGAAGAGGCCGGACGCCAGGCCGTCGCGCTCGGGGATGTGCATGCCGAAGCCGAAGCCGCCCGACTCCTCGCCGCCGATCACCGCATCGGTCTCGGTCATCTTGGGCCCGACGTACTTGAAGCCAACCCCGGTCTCGTGGGCGGTCGTGCCGTAAATCTCGGCCAGGCGCGGAGCCATGGACGTGGTGGTGACGGTGTAGACCGCGGGACCGATCTGCCCGCGCACGTCGAGCAGGTACCAGTACAGCAGCCCGTAGACCTGCAGCTGGTTGACGAAGACCCCCTCCTCGGTGGCCATCCCCACCCGGTCCGCGTCGCCGTCGAAGGCGATCCCGATGTCCGCGCCCCAGCGCGAGATCTCCTGCAGCCACTCGTCCACGTTGGGGCGGATCGGCTCGGGGTTCACGCCGCCGAAGTACGGGTTGCGCTCGGTGTGCAGCTCCCGAATCGTCATCCGGCCGTCGCCCAGCAGCCGCGTGAACCAGCCGGCCCCGGACCCGTACAGCGGCTCCACCAGGACCCGCTTCTCGGCCGCCTTGATGCGGTCGATGTCGACGATGCTCTCCAGCTGCGCGCGGAAGCGGGGGTACGGGTCGAAGGCCTCCACCAGGCCGGCGGCGACCGCGTCGTCGTGGTCCGTGCGCGGCGGCAGCTCGGTCTCCGGGTGCGCGTCCATGGTGGCCTCGATGTCGGCCAGCATCTCCGGCGCGGCCGCGCCGCCGGTATCGGCCTTGACCTTGAAGCCGTTATCGGTCCACGGGTTGTGGCTGGCGGTGATCACGATCCCGGCGCCCGCCCCCAGCTCGCGGGTGAAGAAGCTGCCGACCTGGGTGGGAACCGCCTCGAGCGGCACGAAGGAACGGATCTCGTGCGCGGCCAGCACCTCGACGCAGGCGCGGGCGAAGTGCTCGGAGGCGAAGCGGCGGTCGTGGCACACGACCACGCCGCGGTCCGCGGCACCGGTCTGCTGCAGGTACTCCGCCACCCCTCGGGCGCAGCGTCGCACGTTGTGGAAGGTGTAGTCCTCGGCGATGGCCGCGCGCCAGCCATCGGTCCCGAACTTGATCTTCGTCACGCGGCTAGGGGCACTCCCTGGGGAGAACGGGCGTCAATGTTACCCGGCCGCGGGACGATCGCCACTGCGGCGACCCGTCATGCGGCGGTCGGACAGCTCGGCGATCCGCTCCAGCTCCGCCTGCAGCCGCTCCAGCACCGGCTTGATCCGTTCCCGGGGGCCGATCTGGATCAGCGGGGCCTCGTCCACTCGCATGCGGCAGAAGGGCAGCGGCACCAGCTGCCGGTCCCAGCGTCGCGTGAGGCGCAGCGCGGGCCGAATGGCGACCGCCCAGGGAAGCACCGGCACGCCGGACTCGCGGGCCACGATCAGCACGCCCGGCTTGGCGACGCGGTACGGACCCACCGGCCCGTCACAGCTGACCACCAGGCTCTTGCCCTCGCGGCCGACGCGCGCCATGGCCCGCGACACGCTGGTCGCCTCCGCCCGGCTTGTCGGCGAATTCGGGTCGGGCAGCGTGACCGCGCCCCAGCCAAGGCCACTCAGCATGTTGTTCATCACGATCCCCCGGAAGCGCCGCGTGCTGAACGAGACGTGCTCCTGTTCGCGCCGCAGGCGGTAGGCGGCCGCGGCGGCGACCAGGTTCGACTCGTGCCAGATGGCGAAGACCACCTGCCCCGGCGTCACCGGCGGACCGGAGATACGGGCGGTTCGGGCCACCAGCCGCACGTAGAGCGCAAGTCCCTTCCCGAGCAGCCGCGCCAGCCAACCGAACGGGACGCGCTCCTCGCGGGCAAGCTCGGCCGGTGGACCGATGGGTGGCTGCTCCATCGGTCCGGCTACAGGTAGGACTCGCCGGCCTTCTCGGCGATCTCGTCCAGGACCGGCTTGATCTCCTCGGCCCGATCGCGGGCACAGACCAGGAGCGCGTCGGGCGTATCGACGATGATCACGTCGCGCAGGCCCACGGTCACGACCAGGCGATCGCCGCCATGGACCAGCACGTTCTCCGAGCCGCGGTCCAGGTGGCGGCCGGAGGCCACCAGCGAGTCGCCGCTCTTCGCCGAGAGCGCTTCGAGCAGCGCCGACCACGAGCCGATGTCGCTCCAGCCGGCCTCGAGCGGCACGACCGCCACGCGGCCCTCGGCCGCGGCGGCCTCGGCGATGCCGGCGTCGATCTGGATGGCGGGGATCGGCTCCAGGACATCACGCACGTCGCTCATCCAGCCCGGTGTGCGGTTGATGGCGGCGATCCGGTCCAGCGCCTCGGCCAGCGCCGGCTGGAAGCGCTCCACTGCCTGGCGGAAGGCGTAGACCCGCCAAACGAAGATGCCGGCGTTCCACAGGTAGCCGCCCTCGTCCATGAACTCCTGGGCGCGCTCAGCATCCGGCTTCTCCACGAAACGGCTCACCAGCGCGGCCGGGCTCGAGGGGTGGAGCCGCTCCCCCACCTTGATGTAGCCGTACCCGGTGGCGGCATGCTTGGGCGGCAC
>DASUSP010000026.1:0-3141 GCA_036375035.1 Candidatus Limnocylindria bacterium | reverse complement strand
GTGGTGCGCATGTAGTCGGCGTAGTCGGGGCGCCGCTCCACGATGGTGCGCTCCAGCATCCCCACGCCGCTGACCCGCACCAGCAGGAACGTCATCAGGACGGGGGAGAGGACCGTCCACCAGCCGCCCGCCGCCACCGCGATCAGCCACAGGCCCCACCACTGCGCCGCGTCGCCGAAGTAGTTCGGGTGGCGGGTGTAGCGCCACAGCCCGGTCCGCAGCGTGCGCCCGCGGTTGGCCGGGTCGGCGATCCAGGCCCGCAGCTGCAGGTCGCCGACCGTCTCGAAGAAGAAGCCGATGACCCAGATGGCCGCGCCCACCGCGTCCAGCCAGGTCAGGTCCTGCGGGCCGCCGGCCATGGCCGCCCACATCGGCAGCCCGATGAACCAGCTCAGTGCCCCCTGCAGCAGGAACACCTTGAACAGGCTGCGCCACCACCACGAGCCGCCCGCTGCCTCGCGCCAGGCCACGTATCGGTAGTCCTCGCCCTTGCCGGCGTTGCGGGTCGCGACGTGCAGGGCCAGCCGCGTGGCCCAGATGCTGACCAGCGCCAGGACCAGGAGGCTGCGCTCCGGTGAGCCGTCGGGCGTGACGGCGAAGTACACCGCGGCCTGGACGGCGAAGGCGGGTCCCCAGAAGACGTCCACGATGCTCGAGTTGCGCAGCGCCAGGCTGGCCAGCCACAACGCCACCATGAGCGCCATCACGCCGCCCAGGCCAAGGCCCAGCGGCAACAGCCAATCGGTCACGCTTCAGGTACGGCCCCGGTTCCGGCTTGGATGTTCACCTTCAGCATGCAACAGCGGAGGACCCCGCCGCGGCTCCCGGACGCATGCCGGCCGGGGCACGTCGGCGCGGAGGAAGGACCGAGGATCGGCGCTCCTTTCCCACTGCATGCTCCAGCCGAAAGCCGTCCGTCCGTCCCCTCCCTCCCCGATGCCTCGACGCACCACTTTCCGCGGCTCCCCGGTAATCCGCGGCGCGGCCCCGCGTTCTGTTGGCGTTCATCGGGCGTGGCCGCTTCGTCGGTCCGTCCACATCTTCATCCAGGGGAGCTGCACTCATGAAGGACAGGATGCGAAACCTGGGGGCCTCGGCCGGCACCGCCGTGCTGGCCGTGCTGATGGTCGGGGTGGTCGCTTTCGGCGCCAATACCATCCGCCCCCTCACCTCCGGGACCGATGCGGAGGCGACCCCCAAGGCCGTCGCCAGCGCCAAGGCCGAGGCGGCATTCGGCGGGGGAGACGAGGGGAGCTTCAAGCCGCCGCGCGACGAGCAGCCGGAGAAGACCCAGCAGCCCAAGCCGGAGCAGACGGAGAAGCCCGAGCCTCAGGCCGAGCCGACGGCGAAGCCGGTCGTGCCGGAGCCGACCGCCAAGCCGGTCTCCCAGCCGGACCCGACGGCCAAGCCCAAGCCCACCGACCCGCCGAAGCCGCAGCCATCGGTCCTGGAGCTGCAGGCTTGGGCCAAGGGCAGCTACATCAAGGTTGCCTGGTCCAAGTACCTGGCCGACGGGTTCGAGTACTACAAGCTGGTCCGCTCCAAGGACGCGACCGTCAGCTGGCCGCTGGGCGGGGACGACCAGCTGGTGGCGGCCATCGGCGACCCTTACGCCCCGTTCTTCGCCGACAAGCCCGTCTGCGGCCGCGAGTTCCACTACCGCGTCTTTGCCGTGCGCCACGGTGAGAGCGGCTACGTCGTGCTTGCGGCCTCGAACGTGGCCGGCGCCGCCGCGGAGTGCGTGGAGCCGCCGGCCGAGCCGAAGGCCATCGGGCTGGACGCCTGGGTCACCGACGCGGGCGCCGTGAAGTTGGCCTGGGGCGCCTGCGCCAAGGATGGCTTTTGGGCCTACAAGGTCGTGCGCTCGCAGGTCAACGAGTGGCCGACCTACCCGACCAAGGACGGCGACCAGCTGATCGCGGCCATCGGGGACGCGTCCCAGACCACGTTCAAGGACGCGGACGTGGCCCCCGGCCAGACCTGGAGCTACCGGGTGCTGGCGCTGGGCGAGGGTGGAGCCGTGCTCTGCATCACGCCCGCGCGGACGGTCACGGTCGAGTAGCCGTCACTGTTCGCGAGACGGAACGGTGCGGCGGCAGGGTGACGGACAGCGCCATGACTGGTACTGCGGTCCGGTTGCCCTGCCGCCAAGCCCTTCCTAGCCTGCGGGACCGATGGACGTCGGACGCGCCACGCGCATGGACCAGGGCCGCGAGAAGGCCCTGGTCGACCGCGCCCGGACCGATCCCGACGCCTTCGGCCAGCTCTACGACTTCTACCTCCCCCGCATCTACGGGTTCGTGCAGCGCCGCGTGCAGGAGCATTCCGTGGCCGAGGACCTGACGGCCACCACCTTCCAGCGGGCGCTGGAGGCGCTGCGTGGCGGGCGATTCCGCAACGAGGCATTCGGCGGCTGGCTGTACCGCGTGGCGGCCAACGCGGTGGTGGACCACGTCCGCGCCGCGCGACGGGTCTCTCCGGAAGCCGATGCTGGGGCCATCCTTGGCACCGATGGCTCGGGCGACGCCTTCGCCGCCGCCCTCGACCGCGACGAGCTGCGACGCGCCCTGGCCGCCCTGCCGGACGGCCATCGCGCCGTGCTGACGCTGCGCTTCTTCGACGACCTGGACGCCGCCGAGGCGTCCGCCGTGCTGGGCTGCAGCCGAGCGACCTTCGCGGTCCGCCTGCACCGCGCCCTCGCCGCGCTGCGCGGCGCCATGCTCACCGACCTGGCAACGGAGGCGACCGATGCAGCCTGACGAGCGCCTGGAGCAGCAGCTCTCCGCCGCCGGCGACCGCGCCCGGTCGGCCTCGCAGCCGGGTGCCCGGTTCACGCTCTCGCTGCGCGAGCAGCTGATGGCCGGCTACCCGCCGCCCACGGCCGAGGTCCCGTCGCTGGCGCCGGTTGCCGGGTCGCCGCGGCGCGGCTGGTTCGGCCTGCCGCGTCCCGTGCGCGTCGCCCCGCTGGCGTTCGCCGCGGTGCTGGCGGTGGCCACCGTGGTCGGGGCGCGGGAGCTGTACGTGGCCCTCGTGGCCGAGCCCTCGGCCACGCCCAGCCCATCGGTCCTGCCTTCGGCGGCGGCAACGCCGCAGCCGAGCGAGAAGCCCACGCCGGAGCCGACCGCGGAGCCGACCCCCGTG
>DASUSP010000025.1:0-22522 GCA_036375035.1 Candidatus Limnocylindria bacterium | reverse complement strand
AGCTGCGCGAAGGCGGCCTCCTCGCCGCCCTTGGCCCGCGCCACCAGGTCCTGCCGCATCCCGCCCACCGTGTGCGCGGCCCGACTTCACATTCGGGCTCGATACCCTACGAGTCGACGGGCAGCCGCATCGGTTCGATCTCAACCTTACGACGTGCAATCCAGCCGTCCGAGCACGGCCGATAGGCAAGTAATGAGGGGACGGCCGTGCGGCCGTCCCCTCGCCCATCACTGGCGTCAGAGGTTCGCGGAAATGAGCTCCTGGGCGACCGCCGAGTCGACCCGGAAGTCCAGGCCCGGAGCTTCACACCGTTCCGAGTTGGTCCAAACCGTGATCCCCACGACGGTGCCATCGTGGAAGAGAGGTCCACCCGAATCGCCGAAGCAGTTGGCCTCGCTGATCTTCAGGTAGCGATCGGGATAGGCGTCGTGGCCGAGAGCGCGGACCCCGGTTGCGAAGCTGCGATACGAGTAGGTGATCACCGCATTGCCAATGGTGAAGCCGTTGATGCCGTAGCCCACGGCGGTGAAGGTCGCGTTGCGGAGGTCGATTGCGTCGAGGTAGCCGAGCCCGGCAACGGGTGCTGGGGAGATGCCGACGACGTCATCGGTCAGCCGAAGAAGGGCGATGTCGTCCCACGGGGACGAAAGGACCACGTTGCCTGCGGCTCTGCCCGGTCCCGACCGGGCCAGCGTCGGCGGCACCATCACAGCCGCCACGTCGTATGCGAGCGGATCGGCAGGATCGGCTGGGAAGCTGAGGGCCGGATTGAAGTTCACCCGCACCTGGTCGGTGGGGATCGTGTCGCTTGCCGAGACGGCCACGCAGTGCGCTGCCGTGAGCACTAGATCCTGGGCGATGAGTGTTCCGCTGCATCCCGCGAACCAGTCCCCTGACAAGGACGCGTACTCGATTGCGCCAACGTTTGGAAAGGCGTTCGCGTAGTCAGGCTGAGCGTTCACCACGGCACCAGCCGGCGAAGTCGCCATCAGCAGGAGCGTCGCGCTGGCGAGGACCGCCGAGGCGAGGCGCAAGTGGGGTCGGTGCATGCTTGGGTCCCTCCACGGGTACTCGTCGCATCCGCGCGGACTTCCTGGAGGCCCGATGCGATGTCGTCTCGTTCCGACGGCGCCTGCCGGAACCGTCCGCTGCCCTTTGATGCGGCCAGTGGCGTGATCAGTTCGATCTTCGGCCGGGAGTACCATGGGCCCATGAGCGACGTCTTCATCCTGTCCGCCGCCCGCACAGCCATCGGCAAGTTCGGCGGCGGCCTCTCCACCGTCCCCGCCACCGACCTGGGCGCCACCGCCATTCGCGCCGCGGTCGAACGCGCCGGCATCGCCCCCGAGAGCGTAGACGAGGCGATCATGGGCCAAGTCATCCAGGCGGGGGCGGGCCAGGCTCCCGCCCGCCAGGCGGCCCTCAAGGCCGGGCTGCCCGAGGGGGTGAGCGCCACGACCATCAACAAGGTCTGCGGCTCCGGCCTCAAGGCGGTGATGATGGGCGCCGCCGCGATCCGCGCCGGCGACGCGAACGTGATCGTGGCCGGCGGCATGGAGAACATGAACCTAGGGCCCTACCTCCTTCCCGGCGCCAGGGCCGGGTATCGCCTGGGCAACCAGACCGTGGTCGACGCCACGGTCCACGATGGGCTGTGGTGCTCCAGCTGCGACGTGCACATGGGCATCCACGCCGAGCGCGTGGCCGGCAAGCACAACGTCACCCGCGAGGCGCAGGACGAGTTCGCGCTGCGATCGCACCAGCGCGCGCTGGCGGCCATGGAGTCGGGGCGCTTCGCCGAGGAGATCGTGCCGGTCACCGTCCCCGGCAAGAAGGGCCCGGTCACCGTCGACACCGACGAGAACCCGCGCGCCGACACTTCGCTGGAGGCCCTGGCTAAGCTCAAGCCGGCCTTCCAGCCGGACGGCGGCACCGTCACCGCCGGCAACGCCCCCGGCATCACCGATGGCGCCGCGGCCCTGGTGCTTGCCTCCGCGGGAGCCCTGGATGGCGCGCAGCCGATGGCCCGCATCACCGGCTACGCCCAGGCCGACGTCGCGCCGGAATGGCTCTTCGAGGCACCCATCGACGGTGTGCGGCGGCTGATCGACAAGCTGGGAATCACGCTCGACGACTTCGACCTCATCGAGATCAACGAGGCTTTCGCGGCCCAGGTGCTGGCCGATGGCAACGCTCTCGGATTCGACTGGGACAGGGTGAATGTCAACGGTGGCGCGATCGCGCTGGGCCACCCCATCGGTGCATCAGGGGCTCGCGTGCTGACGACGCTGCTCCACGAGCTGAGGCGACGAGGCGGGCGACGTGGCCTGGCGACCCTCTGCCTCGGTGGCGGCGGAGCGGTGGCCCTGGCCGTGGAATCGGTCTGACACGGAGAGAGAGCCGGTCGTCGGTCCGACGGCCGGCTCTCGGGTTCTTGGCAGGGATCATCAGATCACCTCATCGGGTCCCTGCATACCGTTGAAGACCTCCATGTGCCTGGCCGAGCGGCGCCCTGGGAGCCTCCAGCCCCGGGTACTCCGCCAGCCCACCTCTGAGGGTCAGGAGCCGATGAGGTCCCGGCCCCAAACTCAGAGAGGTGGGAGCCTCCAGCCCCGGGTACTCCATCTCACCACGTCCCGCGGGACGCTCGTAGGTGCGGGTGGGCGGCGTCTTCTCGGCTGCCGGCATGCTCGTGCTCGCCAGCAGCGCCAGGGTTGCCGTGGTGGCCAGCAGCGCGCCCGCCAGGAAGGCCGCCAACATCAACGTGCTCTGCCGGGCACGCGGCATCCGCAGTGCCTGCTGTGCATAGGTCGTGCTCACGTTCGTACTCCTTCGTCCGTTCTTGTGCCTGCCATCCGCGCAGTGCGTGGCTGGACAGGCATTTGTTCCTGGGGACATGTCCCCTTGGTGAACGGCTTCGGTCGTACGCCCCTAACCGTCGTGTCGGAGCTGCGAGCCTCGCGCCACCGACACTCGTATGAGTCCTGCGATACGCCGCCGGTTCGATGTTTCCCAACATCACGCCCAATCACTGACCCCACTCGCGAAGGGTGCTTTCAGGCGCAGGCGCGGAGGTCTGGGCAGCGTTCTCCGCCGAGGTCGTACCGACAACCCATACGCCTGGGTGTCCGCGCGCGTGAACCGATCGACCGCCACGGGCACCAGTTGGGTTCGGTGCGGGACATGCCAACCGTCGAGCGGCCTGCAGGACGGCGGCATCGCTGCGCGGCCCGTCGAGCGGCGCACAGGACCTCGAGACGTGGCATCCGCGGGCGTGCCCGCCGGCACATCCTGACGGGCCAGCGTGGCGCCAATCGGCATGCCTCTGGCATGACTTCCGGCAGGGCCGGGGCTCCCCGATGGCGAGCCTATAATCGGGCTGAGCTCGCGCTCCGGCCTGCCTCCGCGATCTCCGCGCGCGGAGGCGCCAGGCGCTCAGACATTGGAGGCAGAGCACGACCCCGATGGTCACCACCAAAACCACCACTGCCGAAGCGCCGAACATCTGGGCCGTAGCCCAGTCGCAGTTCGACGCGGCGGCCGAGCAGCTCGACCTCGACCCCGGCCTGCGGCGCGTCCTGCGCGTCCCGAAGCGGGAGCTGACGGTCAATTTCCCGGTCACCATGGACGACGGACACGTGGAGGTCTTCACCGGCTATCGCGTCCAGCACAACCTGTCCCGCGGCCCCGCCAAGGGCGGCATCCGCTACCACCAGGACGTGACCCTCGACGAGGTGCGCGCGCTGGCCATGTGGATGACCTGGAAGTGCGCCGTGGTGAACATCCCCTACGGGGGCGGCAAGGGCGGCGTCATCGTCGATCCCAAGAAGCTGACCATGCGTGAGCTCGAGGGCCTGACCCGCCGCTTCACGACCGAGATCAGCCCCATCATCGGTCCCGACCGGGACATCCCCGCGCCGGACGTCAACACCAACGCCCAGGTAATGGCCTGGATGATGGACACCTACTCCATGCATCACGGCTATACCATCCCCGGCATCGTGACTGGCAAGCCGATCAGCATCGGCGGGTCACTGGGCCGCAACGAGGCCACGGCCCGCGGCGCCGTCTTCACCCTGCTGCAGGCCAGCGTGGCGCTGGACATCCCGCTGCAGGACGCGACCGTGGTCATCCAGGGCTACGGCAATGCCGGCTCCATCGCCGCCACGCTGCTGGCCGACGAGGGAGCGAAGATCATCGCCGTCAGCGACAGTACCGGCGGGATCGTCAACCGCGCGGGCCTCGACCCGGCAAAGGTGAGCGCCTGGAAGAAGGAGCACGGCACGGTCGTGGGCTTCCCCGGCTCCGAGGAGATCAGCAACACCGACATCCTGGAGCTGGAGTGCGACATCCTGGTCCCGGCCGCGCTGGAGAACCAGATCACGCACGTCAACGCCGACCGGATCAAGGCACGGATCGTGGCCGAGGCCGCCAACGGCCCGACCACCCCAGAGGCCGATGCGATCCTCTACGACAAGGGCGTCTTCGTGATCCCGGACATCCTCTGCAACGCCGGCGGCGTGACCGTCAGCTACTTCGAGTGGGTCCAGGACATGCAGAGCTTCTTCTGGACTGAGGCCCGCATCAACGAGTCGCTCAAGGAGATCATGGACCAGGCCTTCCAGGCCGTGCACAAGATGAGCACGAACCGGGAGGTCGACATGCGCACCGCTGCCTACATGGTGGCCGTGGCGCGCGTCGCCGAGGCGACCACCCTGCGCGGCCTGTACCCGTAGGCCGAGTCTGAACCGATGGAGCCCCGGGATCGTTCCCGGGGCTTCTTCATACCCGGGCCAGGAAGTCCAGGACGCGCCGGGTGAGCCGGGCGGCGGCCTGCGCGTCGTAGGACGGCAACGAGCTGTCGGCGAAGTAGTGCTGGTCGCCGGGGTAGAGGAAGAGCTCCGCGTCCTCCACGTTGGCCACGATCTCCCGGGCGGCGTCGATGTCCCCCTCGCCCACGAAGATCGGGTCGGCGTCCATGCCGTGGATCTGGACCGGGACGCCTTCCGGCCAGGGCCCGAAGGCCCACTCACCACTGATCGGGATGCAGCTGTAGAACAGGAGCGCCCCGCGGGCGCCGGCGCGTGTCTGGGCCAGCTTCTGGGCTGCCATTTCGCCCAGCGAGAATCCCGCGTACACGATCTCGGCCGGCAGGTCGTCCGCCGTCCGCACCGCGCGCGCCAGGATGCTCTCGAATCCCAGCTCCTTGGCGTGGGCCATGCCCTGGTCCAGCGTGTCGAAGATCCGTCCGTCGTAGAGGTCCGGCGTGTGCACAGGGTGCCCGGCGGCGCGCAGCTCGTCGGCGAAGGCGCGGACGCCCGGCGTCAGGCCCTGGGCGTGGTGGAACAGCAGAACCTCGGTCATGGAAGCCTCAGCGGTGATGGCCAGCCACTCTACCGCAACCCCTGTGGTGCGGGCCCGTATGCTGTAGCGGTCCCGACTGCTGGTGAGGCCCGTCCCGGAGATGCTTGATCACGAAGAGCGCTTCCTCTTCCGCGAGGAGATCCTGAACCTGGCCAATGCCATGACCGAGCCGGGCGCGCTGGACAACGTGGAGGACCTGCTGGCCGAGGTCACCACCTCGCCGCGCTTCGACTCGGACGTCTTCACCCTCGAGCGCTCGTTGCAGGTGATGCTGGGCAACCGCGCCGGCTCCACGCTGGTCGGCCTGCTCACCGTCACGCGCGAGGTGTTCGAGGAGGTGGGGGAGATCGGCCTGCCGCCCGACGTGCACGAGCGCATCGTTTCGTGGCGGGCGCGCTTCGGCCTGGCGATCGACAACGCCCTCAACTTCCTGAACAACCCCGACGGCATCCAGGGCCACAACTTCGGGACGCAGGTCAGCCACGGCGACGGCGGCACCGCGCTGCAGGGCCGGCTGACGCTGGTCCGCTACAACAATGAGCCGCAGTTCTTCATCGCCGATGCCGACATCCTGCTGGCCATCGCCGCCGACATGATGGAGAAGCTGGGCGAGCACCTGGAGCCGGACATGCTCGACGCGGAGCTGGTGCAGCGCCTGCGCGAGGGGGTCGAGCGCATCGAGCGGCGGGCGAAGGCCCGCGAGTGACGGCCGGCGAGTGACAGCCCGTCGCATCTTCCTGGCGGCGACCGGGCAGAACCGCGGCAAGACGACCACCTCGCTGGGCCTGGCCGCCGCGATCGCGGCGCGCGGGCATCGCCTGGGTTTCATGAAGCCGATCGGCCAGCGGTTCGTGCTGGTCGACGGGGCCCGCGCCGACGAGGACGCGGTGCTCATGAAGTCGGTCTTCGACCTGCCCGACCCGCTCGACGACATGAGCCCGGTCACGCTGCCGCGTCACTTCACCAGCGACTACGTGATGGGCCGCGTGGACGAGGATCTGCCGGCCACGGTACTGGCCGCCGCCGAGCGCGTATCGCGCGACCGTGACGTGGTCCTGGTGGAGGGAACCGGGCACGCGGGGGTTGGCGCCGTCATCGGGCTTTCGAACGCGCGGGTGGCAGCCCTGCTGGACGCGCCGGTGATCATCGTCAGCGAGGGCGGCGTGGGGCGGCCGATCGACGAGATCGTGCTCAACCAGGCCCTCTTCGAGCGCCACGGGGTGCGGGTCCTGGGCGCGGTCGTGAACAAGGTCAACGTGGACGCCAGCCCGGAGCTCGGCGAGGTGCTGCGGCGTGGCCTCGCGCAGCATGGCCTCGACCTGCTGGGCTGCATCCCGTACAGCGACTTCCTGGCCAACCCGTCGCTGCAGCTGCTGGAGACGCACCTGGAGGGGGAGCGGCTGTCCGGTGAGCCCGCCTCGGAGCGACGGATCGGGCACGTGGCCATCGGGGCCATGCGCGCCGACCACGCCGTCGCGCTGCTGCGCGAACGGACGCTGCTCATCACCCCGGGCGATCGCGACGACCTGCTGCAGGCGGCGCTCGAGGCGAACGAACGGACCGCGTCGACCACGCCGCGGGTCACGGGCGTGATCCTGACCGGCGGCTTCCGCCCGGCCGAGACCCTCCTAGCCCGGCTGCGGGAAGCCAGGCTGTGGACGTTCCTGGTGGCGAGCGACACCTACCGCACCGCGTCCGCGGTGCACGACGTGCTGGTCAAGACCCACCCATCGGACACCGAGAAGATCGAGACCATCGTCCGACTGGTGGGGGAGTCGCTCGACGCGGACGCGCTGCTGTCCAGGCTATGAACCCGGTGGCGCGGCGCGTACCATGCCGGCCATGACCAGCACCCGTCCCGCGGCGCCCGAGCGCCTGCACTTCACCGGCGACGACGAGGCGGACCGCCTGATCGCGTCGGACCCGTTCGCCCTGTTGATCGGCTTCGCGCTCGACCAGCAGGTCTCCGTCCAGAAGGCCTTCAGCGGGCCGGCGGAGCTGCGCCGCCGCCTGGGCCAGCTGGATGCCGCCCGCATCGCGGCCATGGACCCGGCCGAGCTCGACGAGGCGTTCCGCCGCCGCCCTGCGCTGCACCGGTTCCCGAGCGCCATGGCCCGGCGGGTGCGCGCCCTGGCCGAGCACGTGGTCGACCGCTACGGGGGCGACGCCTCCCGCGTGTGGACCGATGCCTCTGACGGCCGCGACCTGCAGCGCCGCCTCGGCGCGCTGCCCTCGTTCGGCGAGATGAAGGTCAACTCGATGCTCGCCATCCTGCACCGGCGCTTCGGCGTGGACTTGCCCGGGCTCGACGAGAGGCTGCCGAAGCACCCGACGCTGGGTGACGTTGACTCGCCGGAGGCCTTGGCGACGTACCAGGAGCAGAAGCGCGCCTACAAGGCGAAGCTGCGGGCCGAGGGCTGACCATGCGCTTCGGGCGCCGGTCGTGGCCCGATGCAGCAGGCCAATCTTCACCGCAGCCCGGGTCCGTGAACCAAACGGCCTGGCCTATCGGGCCACTGCCAGCACGAGGTGCACTTCCGCGCGCCGTTCAGGCGTGCGCCGGCCCGATAGATCCGGCCAGCTGACACGCGTTCCGGCCGTCCCGTGCGATTTGGCCCGATATGGCGGGCCACCACGCAGGCAAGAAGAGGGGAGGCCGGACGTGGGCACTCGCCGACCTCCCCATGGGCCGCGGCAGAGTCCCGGTCGCGTTCCGGGGCCGCGGAGCCAGTTCGCATCATACGAACTGGGGGCGGGACATCACTAGTACTTTGGTGACGATTTCGCCGCCGGACGCTCAGGCGACGTCCCAGGCCAGCGGCACGTTGTCGGTGAGCCGGACGCGTCCCACCCAGGCGGCGACCATGGCCAGCGCCGGCCCGGAGATGCGCTGCAGCTCAACCAGCGTGTCGGCGTCGGCCACGCTCACGTAGTCCGGCCGCGCCAGTGGCTCGGCGGCGATCGCATCGGTCATGCGTGCGCGGAGCACCTCGGCCGACCGCTCGCCGGCGTCGTACGCGTCCTTGGCGGCCTTGACCGCCGCGTACAGGCAGGACGCGGCCACGCGCTCCTCGATCGAGAGGCGTGCGTTGGCGCTGGAGACCGCCAGCCCGTCGCTGTCGCGGACCGTGGGGCACACGACGATCTCCACGTTCATGAACAGGTCGCGCAGCATGCGGCGCAGGATCACGACCTGCTGCGCGTGGCGCTGGCCAAGGTACAGGCGCGCCGGGCCGACCAGGTTGATGAGCTTGAGCATCACGGTGGTCAGCCCGTCCAGGTGCCCGGGACGCGAGGCGCCCTCCAGCTGGCGGGTCAGCCCTTCCACCGTGACCCGGGTCAGGTCTTCCGGCGGGTACAGGGTCGAGACCTCCGGTAGGAAGGCCACGTCGCACTGCGCCCGCTCGAGCAGGGCCAGGTCGCGCGGCACGTCCCGGCGGGCGTGGTCGCGCTCGTCGAGGGCCGCAAACTCGTGCGGATTGGTGAAGCAGCTGACCACCACGCAGCCGTTCTCGGCGCGCGCCCGGCGCACCAGCGAGAGCTGGCCGTCGTGGAGCATGCCCATGGTGGGGACGAAGCCGACCGAGTCGCCGGCGATCCGGCGCTCGAGGATCGCGACCCGCAGCGCGGGCGCGTCGTGGATGACCTGCACGGCTCAGCTGCGGCGAGAGCGGGGACGGCCGCTGGCCGGCTCGGGACGCGCCTTCCGGTATCGGTCCACGATCAGGTCCCACAGCCGCTCGGCGACCTGGCGCTTCGGCAGCATCGGCCAATCGGTCAGGGCGCCCTCGACGCCGAAGACGGTGACCTTGTTTTCATCGGAGCCGATGGCGTCGAAGGGACCGCCAACGGTGTTGCCCACGATCAGGTCCAGGCCCTTGTCACGGAGCTTGCTGCGCGCGTTGGCCTCCAGGTCGTCGGACTCGGCGGCGAAGCCAATCAGGAACGGCCGCACGTCGTCGGGCAGCTCGCCCACCTCGGCCACGATGTCCGGGTTGGGCACCAGGTCCACCTGCAGGCCCGGCCCCTGGCGCTTGATCTTCTTGGCCGATGGGCGCTTCGGCGCGAAGTCGGCGACCGCTGCGGCCATGACCAGGATGTCGGCCGCCGACGCGACCCGCATCACCGCCTCGTGCATGGCGGCGGCGGTCGTGGCCTCCACCACGGTGACGCCCCGCGGCGGCGCCACGCTCATGGCTCCGGCGACCAGCGTCACCGACGCTCCGCGGTCGCGCGCCGCCTCGGCAACCGCCACCCCCATCTTGCCGCTGCTGCGGTTGCCGATGAAGCGCACCGGGTCGAGCGGCTCGCGGGTTCCGCCGGCGCTGACCACGACGTGCAGCCCCTCCAGCTCGCCGGCGCGCGAGAAGAGGTTCTCGACCGCCTCAACGATTCGCGGCGGCTCGGCCAGGCGACCCACTCCGGTCAGCCCCGAGGCCAGCGCCCCGACCTCCGGCTCGACGAGGTAATAGCCGAAGCCGCGCAGCGTCTCCACGTTGCGCTGGGTGGCGGGGTTGGTCCACATGCCGGCGTCCATGGCCGGGGCGATCACGATCGGGGCGCGGCTGGCGCAGGCGATGGCCGTCACCGCGTCGTTCACCAGCCCGGCGGCCAGCTCGGCGATCACGTTGGCGGTTGCCGGCGCAATGACGATGGCGTCGGCGCCCTCGGCCAGCTCCACGTGCGCGATCTGCTGGTCGGCGTCCAGGGCCATCACGTCGTGGACGACGGGGCGATGGGTGAGCGAGGCGAACGTGAGCGGCGTCACGAACTGGGTGGCGGCGGGCGTCATGGCCACATCCACCATGGCGCCGCGCTCGGCGAGCAGGCGGACCAGCGCCACCGCCTTGTAGGCCGCGATGCTGCCGGTCACTCCCACCACGATGCGGCGGCCGGCCAGCGGCCCGCGCGGCTCGTTCACCGCTCGGCTCCGGCCGACGATTGGGCTCGGATGCCCTCGTAGGCATAGCGCACGCCGCGCAGGGTGAGGTCCGGCTCCACCGCGTCGATGCCCGGCACCTCGCGCAGCCACTCCGCGGTGGTGTAGCCGCCGGTGGCGATCACCGTGATCCGGCTGCCTTCCGGCGAGCGCTCCAACAGCTCGCCGCGCAGGGCCGTCAGGAGTCCGCTTACCAGCCCGATGTAGCCCAGCACCGTGCCGCTCTGCATGGCGCCCACCGTGTCGGTGCCAATGGCGCGCTCCGGGCGCCGCAGGTCGATGCGCGGCAGCTTGCTGGCGCGTCCCACCAAGGCCTCCAGCGAGAGGCCCAGTCCCGGGGCGATGGCCCCGCCGATGTAGGCGCCCTCAGCGCTGACCAGGTCGAAGTTGGTGCTGGTGCCCAGGTCGATGACGATCGCGGGCCCGCCGAACTCGGTGCGGGCCGCCAGCGCGTTGCACAGCCGGTCGGCGCCGGCCTCGGCCGGCCGGTCGATCTCGATGGCCAGCACGCCGTCCAGCGAGGCGGCGTCCACGATCTGGGTCGCCACACCGGCGCGCTCCGCCAGGGCCTGGGCCATGCTGGCGGTGAGCGGCGGCACGACCGAGGCGATCGCGGCCGCGTCGGCGTCCTCCAGCCGGGCGCCGCCCAGCGCCAGCAGCTGCCCGCACAGGGCGGCCATCTCGTCGGGCGTGGCGGTGGCTCGCGTGGTGGCGCGCCACGAACCCGCCAGCTCCCCGTCCCGGAACAGGCCCAGGGTCAGGTTGGTGTTGCCGATGTCGACGGCCAGGAGCGTCATCGGGCCAATCGTAGCAGCCGTGGAGCAGCGTTCCGGACGGCGCCGCGGCCGGCCGTGGACGCGGACCATACCCGCCCCACCGGTATGCCCGCGGCCGCGCCGCAGTCGCGCGTTCCATAGCGTGCGGGGCGCGTGATGCAGTGGCGGCCCCCTGCATCGGTCCGGTGCTAGACTCGCCCGCGACCAGCCACGCCCACAGGCAAGCCAGCCGATGTCCGACGCGCGAGCCAAGCTGTACATCAACACCGGCGTCGTCACCAACAAGGGCGACATCTACAACATCCTGCGCCCGCTGCTGAAGCAGACCGTCACCTACACGTACTACCGAGGCAACCAGGTGACCAGCAGCGGGACCGGCTGGGTCGAGCGGGTGGTGGTGGATCACCCCGAGATCGCCAGCTATTTCACCCCGCTGTCGATCTGCCTCAACTTGGACTCGTTCGACTACCTCCAGTTCGACACCACCAGCGAGCAGCTGCTGATCTACACGCTCGTCATCGGGTCCGAGCGGGTGGTCCTGGAGTTCGCGGCCGGTGGCTCGCGACTGTCCGAGACCGATGAGGCCGCCGGTGCCGGGCGCCCGCTTCCGCGCAACGCGGAGGAGCTGGCCCGCGACCTGCGGTTCATCCAGATGGAGCTGATGATGTCGTCGGACGCCTCCGAAGAGGACGAGGAGGCCTAGTGGCCTCAGGCCCCGCCCCCCTGGCGCGGCCCGCATCCCGTGGCATGCGGCGGGGGGCGGACGCTTCGCACCGGCGCAGCCTCCTGGGAAACGGCCTGCGGATCGTGACCCAGGAGATGCCGGACGCGCGCTCGGTGGCGATCGGGCTGTTCGTGGGGGTCGGCTCGCGCCACGAGCAGGGCGCGCACGCCGGCCTGTCGCACATGCTCGAGCACCTGGTCTTCAAGGGTACCCAGCGCTTCCCCGACCCGGGGGAGCTCTCCGAGGCGGTCGAGGGCTGCGGCGGCAGCGTCAATGCCTCCACCGACCGTGAGCTGACGGTGTACAGCGCCAAGGTGCCCGCCGGCGCGCGGGAGCGCGGCATGGAGGTGGTCTCGCAGATGGTGCTGCGCCCACTCCTGCGTCGGCGCGACCTCTCGTCCGAGAAGCCGGTCATCGTCGACGAGATCCGGATGTACGAGGACTCGCCGGGCGACCACGTCTTCACGCTCTTCGACGGGCTGCTCTTCGGCCGCCACCCGCTGGGCCGCGAGATCGCCGGCACGCCCGGCTCGGTGCGCCGCGCCAGCCGTCCCGGAGTGGTTGGGCACTGGCGTCACTGGTATCGGCCGGAGCACCTGGTGCTGTCGGTGGCCGGCGCCGCCGGCCACGAGGAGGTCGTGGCTGCCGCCGAGCGATGGTTTGCCGACGGGATCGACTGGCTGTCGGACGTGGACGCGCCACCGGACCCGGAGCTGGCGCCGATCACGCCCGTGCCGGTCCAGCCCGGCGCGGTCCAGGTGGCGTACCGCCGCCTCTCGCAGGGCAACCTGTGCCTGGGCATGCCCGGTGTGGCACGCATGGACCCGGACCGATGGGCGCTCGACCTGCTGGGCGCGATCCTGGGCGACGGGATGAGCAGCCGCCTCTTCCTGGAGCTGCGCGAGCGGCGCTCGCTGGCCTACGACGTCTCCACGTTCGCCGCCACCTACTCGGACTGCGGCACATTCGGCGTGCACGCCGGCTTCGACCCGGACCAGGCAGACACGGTCATCCGCGCCATCCTGGAGCAGCTCGATCGGGTCGTGCAGGAGCCGGTCTCGGCCGCCGAGCTGGAGCGCGCCCGCGCCTACACGCGCGGCAGGCTGGAGCTGCGCATGGAGGACACCGGCGCGGTGGCGGCCTGGCTCGGCACCTTGGAGAGCCTGCTGCCCCGGATCATGACCGTGGAGGAGGTGGTGGAGCGCCTGGAGGCCGTGACGCCGGATGACATCCAGCGCGTGGCCCGGCGCTACGCCCGGCCGGACCAGGCGCGCCTGGCGGTGCTGGGTCCGTTCCGGTCGCGCGCCCGCTTCGAAAAGCTGCTGCGCGCATGACCGGCCCCGAGGAGGTCTACGTCGACCTCATCCCCGACGAGCTGTCGCTGGCGCGGGCGCAGCTCTCTTCCGGGCTCGCCGGCCAGGCGGATGGCGTGCTTCGCCGCCACGTCGCCCGCCTCGAGGCCGGCGGCCGCGGCGCCGCCGAGGAGCTGGACGCGGCCAGGGCCATGCTGGCCGAGGCGCTCTGGCGCCAGGGCCGGCCCCAGGCTGCAGCGCAGGTCGTGGACGCCATCCGCGCCTCCTCGCTGGAGCGCCGACGCCCGCTCGTCCTGATGATCGAGGCCGAGGCCATGGCCACCAGCGGTCACCCCGAGCGCGCGGAGGCGCTGATGGAGGAGGTCATCGACGCGGTCGGGGTCGACGAGGCATGGCGGCTGCGCGGCGGCGTCCCGTCTCGCCTGGCCTGGCCGGTGCCGTCCTCGCTGCGCCCAACCGCGCGGCGATCCGCTGGGCCTGCTGCGGCGCCAACGGCCGCGCCGGGCGAGGCCGAAACGTCCCCGGCGCGGACGGCCGCCGCGCACGCCCGGCTCGAGGCGGCGCGCATGGCCTACGGCGCCGGTCACGACATGGAGGGCGACCGCGAGCTCGGCCTCGCACTGCGCCTGGACCCGCGGGTCGCCGCCGAGGGCGTGACGCTGGTGGAGCCGACCCTCGGCCCCGAGCCGGGCCCGGACCGTCTGCTACTCTACGGCGACCTCCTGCGCGCGGCCGATCGGCCCGTCGAGGCTGCCGAGGCCTACGACCGCGCCGCCCGCGCCTGAGCCGCCGCCCGCACCACCACCACCGCATCAAGGAGCGCTTCGCCTTCCATGGAACGCACCCTCGTCCTCGTCAAGCCCGATGGCGTCCAGCGGGGCCTGGTCGGCGACATCCTCGGACGCTTCGAGCTCAAGGGCCTGAAGGTCGTCGGCCTGCGGCTGATCGACGTCCCGCGCCCGATGGCCGAGCGCCACTACGCCGTCCACGCCGGGAAACACTTCTACGACGGGCTGGTCGAGTTCATCACCTCCGGGCCGGTGGCCGCCATCGCGCTTGAAGGCCCCGATGCCATCGCCACCGTGCGCCGCATGGTGGGCAGGACCATGCCCAACGAGGCGGAGCCGGGGACCATCCGCGGCGACCTCGGGATCAGCGGGCTGCGCAATCTGATCCACGCCTCCGACGCGCCGGATACCGCGGAGTCGGAGCTGGCCCTGTGGTTCGAGGAGGGGACGCTGGTCGACTACGGCCGCGAGATCGACGCCTGGATCGTTGCCGAGGAGCCGCCCAGGAGCTGATCGGCGTGGGCCTCCGCATCGGTCTCGGTGGGAAGGCCCTCGTACTCGGGATCGTCCATGAAGCCGATGCGATCCAGCGGGAAGTAGCGCACCCAGGCACGACCCACGATCAGGTCCCGATCGATCGGGCCGAAGAAGCGCGAGTCCTGGCTCTCCGGCCGGTTGTCGCCCATCACGAAGTACTGCCCATCGGGCACCACCCATTCGGTCGTGCTCTCGGCGTCCTTGGGCAAGGTGGGGGCCGCTCGGCCGTCCACGTCGCGTGCGACGTAGCCCTCGGTCAGCTGGGTGCGCGTGCCGTCGGGCGGCGTGATGTAGACCCGGCCGTTGTCCAGCGTGACGGTGTCGCCGGGCAGCCCGATCACCCGCTTGATGAACGGGACCCCGCCCTGCTCGAAGCCGGGCGGTGGTTGGAAGACGACGATGTCGCCGCGGTCGTAGTCGTCGAAGCGCGGCGTCAGCTTGTCGATCAGGACGTACTCGCTCTCGACGATGGTCGGCACCATGGAGCGCTGCTCCACCTCGAAGGGCTGGGCGATGAAGTTGTGGATCAGCAGGTAGATGACGAGCGTCAGGACCAGCGTCTCGACGATCTCCAGCAGGCATCCCAGCCCGCGCCTGGAGGCACTGGGCTCGGCGGCGTCATCCGGGCCGGCGTCGGGCGCGGTCGTATCGTGGGCGTAGGTCATCGGGGCTCCGTAGGGAGGGTCGGGCGGCTGGGCCGCGCGTAGCATAGCGCACCGCCGGGCGCCGCCGGCCGGTCGCGCTAGACTCGGCCGATGGGCACCCTGTTCCTGGTCCGACACGCCACCACCGCCGCCAGCCAGTCCGGCGTGAACCTGGGGCAGAAGACCGATGCGCCCCTGGTCGAGGCCGGCCGCGCGCTGGCCGCCCGGACCGGTGCGGCCATCCGCGCGGAGCTGGAAGCGATCGGCGCCGGCGAGCCGCGGATGCTCACCAGCCCCGCCCGCCGCTGCCGAGAGACGGCCCGGCTGGTGGCGCGCGCCCTGGATGGCGGCGACCTGGAGCCGGAGGCTCACGACGGGCTGTGGGAGATCGACTACGGTGCCTGGGAGGGGCTCAGCGCGGAGGAATGCCACCGCCGTGACCCGGAGCTCCGCGTCCGCTGGGAGGCCGACCCCTACGCCACGCGCACGCCGGGCGGGGAGTCGGGGAGCGACGTGGCGGCGCGCGCCTTCGCCGCGCTCGGACCGCTGGAGGAGTGGTTGGCGGGCGACCGCGGGGCGGCGGCCGTGGTCGTGACCCACAACCACGTGGTGCGGCTGCGGATCGCGGCGCAGCTGGGCATCCCCATGGCCGATTACCGGCGCCGGGTGGAGGCCACCCCGGGCGGCTACAGCATGATCACCTTCACCCCGGCCCGGGCGACGGTGCGCCGGCTGAACGTCCTGCCGCCGGACGCGCCCGCCAGGTCGCCCTGAGCCACCACCCCGCGAGGGCTCTCTCGCCCGGCGAGCATGGCCCGGCCCGATTCCTGCTATAGGCCCAGCGGGGGCCTTCCGGGCGGCCACCCTATAATTGCCTCCCAATCCACCTGGCGCCTTCCCGGACGGCGTCGTTTCGAAGGGGACGCATGTCGATCGAGCTCAACCAGCACCTCCAGCCACAGCTCCAGGTCCGCGTCACGCCCAAGCAGATCGCCGCCAACTCGATCCTGGCCATGAGCTCGATCGAGCTGACCGAGGCGATCGCCGCCGAGCTGGAGGAGAACCCGGCGCTGGAGATGCAGGAGCAGTCCACCTGCCCGATCTGCGGCTCGACGATCACCGGCAGCCACTGCACCGAGTGCCTGCCGAAGGGCGCGGCCGGGTCGGGACCGGCAGAGGTGACCGACGGCGGGCCGGGCGACTGGTCCGCGCGCGAGGAGTCCGACGATCTGGACCCGATCGCGCGCGCCGAGGCGGAGTTCACCCTCACCGAGCACCTGACCTGGACCCTGCACGCCCTGCTGCCGACGCGTCTGCACCCGGTCGCTGACTATGCCATCGGAGCGCTCGACGACAACGGCTTCCTGACCGAAGCCGACGACGAGATCGCCGCGGCCACCGGTGTCACGCCCGAGGACGTGGCCGCCGTGCGCGAGGCGATGCGCGGCATCGAGCCGATCGGGGTCGGGTCGCGCAACATCGCCGAGTCGTTGCTGGCCCAGATCGCGTACCTCCGCGAGTCGGGCGAGGTGGATGTCCCCGCCGCCGCCGAGGAGGTGGTACGCGACCACCTTAACGACCTGGGGGAGCGGCGCTTCGGGCAGATCGCATCGGCCCTGGACATCAGCACCAACCAGGTGCTGGAGGCCTGGGAGTTCGTGAAGGTCAACCTGCACCCGTACCCCACTTCCGCCTTCACCGCCGCGGTGGGATCGAGCGCCGGCACGCGATCCATCGTCCGACCTGACGTCCTGATCCGGATCGTGGACGACGAGCTGCAGGTGGAGGTGGTCGAGTCGCGGCGCTTCTCGCTGCGGGTCGATCCCACCTACGCGCGCCTCTCGGCGGGGATGCGCAGCGCCGAGACCAGCGAGTCGGACCGGCAGCACGTGCGCGAGTTCGTGGGCCGCGCACGCTTCTTCATCGACAACGTCAACCGCCGCCGGGCGACCCTGCAGCGCATCGCCGAGACCCTGGTGGAGCGGCAGCGCGACTATCTGCTGCACGGCGTGCAGCACCTCGTCCCGCTGACCCGTGCCGAGGTCGGCGCCCTGATCGGCATGCACGAGTCGACGGTCAGCCGGGCCACCGCCGAGAAGTACGTCATGCTGCCCACCGGCGAGGTCGTCCCCTTCGGGCACTTCTTCACCGCCTCGCTGGGGGTCAAGGACCAGATCCGCAAGATGATCGAGGCCGAGGATCCGGCCCACCCGCTTTCGGACCAGGAGATCGCCGACCGGCTCGCCGAGGACGGGGTCGCCATCGCGCGGCGCACGGTGGCCAAGTACCGGGACGAGCTGCAGCTGCTGCCCGCGCGCCTGCGCCGCCGATAGCGCGCCATGCGCGCCGTCCTCCTCCGCTACTGGCTCGTCGTCGCCATCGGCCTCGTGGTGCTGGGAGGCATCCTGTATTACGCCTCGACGGTCGACGGGCGCCCACCGGTGGTGCAGGGCATCGCGCTGACGCTGCACACCAGCGAGGATGAGCGGCTGGCGCTCACAACCTCCGCCATCGAGGTCGAGTTCAGTGAGCCGGTGCAGCCCGAGACGGCGGAGGCCGCATTCCGCCTGGCGCCGGCGGTGCCCGGCGAGTTCAGCTGGAGCGGTGCGGTGATGCGGTTCACGCCGCAGCAGCGCCTGCCGCTGGAGACCGAGTTCTCGGTGCGGATCGAGGCCGGCGTGACCGACCCGGCCGGCAACCGGATGGCGGAGCCCGCCGCACCCTTCGAGTTCCGCACCGTCGGCCCGCCGCGCGTCGAGGAGACGCAGCCGGCCGACGGCGCCACCGGCGTTCCGCTAGATGCCGAGATCGTGATTCGCTTCAACACCCTGATGGACACCGCATCGGTGGAGGAAGTGCTGCGCATTCGGCCATCGATCGCCTTCGACCCGTCCTGGAGCGCGGAGAGCCTGACCCTGGTGCCACGCGGTGCGCTTCGCGACGGCACCCACTACGTGATCAGCATCAGTGCCGATGCCCGCGACAGCGCCGGCAACCCGATGGCCGATGCCTTCAGCTTCGCCTTCGAGTCCGCGCCGGCACCCATCGAGCCCGCCGTGCTGGTTCCCGCCCCCGGGGCTGAGGGCGTGGCGCCGATGACCCCGATCGCGATTTTCTTCGACCGGGAGATCGACTCCGGCACCGATGTGGACGACCTCTTCTCGATCGAGCCGGAGGTGGCCGGGACGCTGGAGGTCGTGGCCGCTCCGGGTGCCGGGGGCCTGCGTGACCCGACGACCCGCATCCTGCGCTTCGAACCGTCGGCCGCGCTGGCGCCCAGCACCACCTACCACCTGGCGCTGGCGCCCGGCCTCGTCGCCGCCGACGGGTCGCAGCTGGCCGAGGCGGTCGAATGGAGCTTCACGACCGGCAGCCCCCTGGGCTCGCTGGGCAACCAGGTGGTCTTCCTCAGCGAGCGGTCGGGAGTGGCCAACCTGTGGGCCATGAACCCCGACGGCAGCGGGCAGCGCCAGGTCACCGCCGAGCTCTCGGGCGTGACCGACTACGCGGTGGCGCCGGACGGCCGCCGACTGCTGGTCGGTGACGGAGCGGTCCTGGTCGTGATGAACGCCGATGGTTCCGGACGCCAGGTGCTCACCGATGCCGAAGTCCTCGAGTTCGACCCGGCGTGGTCACCGGACGGGACGCGCTTCGCCTTCGGCCGCGCCGGGGCCGAGACCGCAGCAGGCCTCGGCCTCTGGACCCGTGCCGCGGACGGCGGGGACGAGCAACGGGTCGACCCGCCGGGGGAGCTGAGCCCGGGATCCACGCCGACCGCTGAACCGAGCGAGGAGGCCGGGGAGCCGGTCCTGCGCACGCCGCGCTGGTCTCCCGACGGCGGCGCGCTGGCGTACGTGGACGTCACGGGCCGCGTGGGCGTCGTGGAGCTGCCCGCGAGCCGGCACACCACGGCGCGGATGGTCGCCGTCGGGGCGCCGGTCTGGCTGGCCGACTCGACGGGAATGCTGGTGACACGCCTTGGGGAGGGAGCCCTCCAGCCGCCCGCGGCCGGAGCCCCGCTGCCGCCGCTCGACCCGGAGGCGCTCGGCCTCGGCGCGGAGCAGCTGGACGGCCTGCAGCTCGTGCGGCTCGACCGCGGGTCGACCTCGCCGGTGACGCTGGGCCTGCCGCCCGGCGCATGGCGGCCGGCGATCGGCGACGGCCGCCTCCTGTACATCCGCGATGACCGCGCCATCCTCAGCGACGATGCGGTCGACCCTGGCCCGGGCAGCCCGCTGCTGGAGGATGCGGACGTCCCGGTCAGGTGGGCCGTCTTCGGCCTGGATGAGCGCACGGCCCTGGTGGCCCGCGCGGCCGGCGGTGTCTGGGTCGTGGACGTGGTCACGGGGCGCGCCGAGCAGCTCACCGGGGACGGATGGCAACCGAGCTGGCTGCCGTGATGCGCTGGCCGCGGTTCGGTTGACCACGCCGAGCGTGCGGGACTACGATACCGCCGCCTCGCTGGCGGGCGTCGATGCAGGTCCCGCCGGCGTTTCCGTGTGTCAGCTCGGTCCGTGCCGGGGGTAGGGCGCGCGCCGTGGCGGCTGGGGCCCGCCGCACCATCACTTCCGGAGGATCAATGAACGTCGAGCTCCTGACCTGGATGATCCCGATCGCGGGCCTGGCCGCGATCGCCTTCGCGCTCTACCTCGCCTGGGACGTCCTGAACCGCGACAAGGGTCCACAGGCCATGCAGGATGTGGGTGACACCATCCGCGAAGGGGCGGATGCGTTCGTCAAGCGCCAGTACACGACCATCGGGCTGCTTGCCCTGGTCGGCGCGGTGATCATCGGTGTTGTGATCTACCTGGTGGAGACGCCGGACGTGGCGGACGTCCCGGAGCTGGCCGGCGCCCCCATCGCGATCATGACCGCGGTCGCCTTCCTGGTCGGCGCGGCCTGCTCCATGGCCTCGGGCATCATCGGCATGTTCATCAGCGTTCGCTCCAACGTGCGCACCGCGTCCGCCGCGCAGCGAAGCCTGGTCGAGGCGGTGCAGGTCGCCATGCGCGGCGGCGCCGTGTCCGGCTTCCTGGTGGTGGCGCTGAGCCTCCTCGGCGTGTGGGGCATCTTCACCGCCTACGAGGGCCTCATCGGCGACGTCACCATCGCCGAGGCGCCGTTCCTGATCGTGGGCTTCGGCTTCGGGGCCAGCTTCGTGGCCCTCTTCGCCCAGCTGGGCGGTGGTATCTACACCAAGGCTGCAGATGTCGGCTCGGACCTGGTCGGCAAGGTGGAGGCCGGCATCCCCGAGGACGATCCCCGCAACGCGGGCGTGATCGCCGACCTGGTGGGCGACAACGTCGGCGACTGCGCCGGCCGCGGCGCCGACCTGTTCGAGTCCACCGCCGCCGAGAACATCGGCGCCATGATCCTGGGCGTCGCCGCCTTCCTGATCGCCCAGGAGGCCGGTTGGCCGAACCCCGAGGGCTGGATCTTCTTCCCGCTGGTCGTCCGCGCGTTCGGCCTGCTGGCCACCATCGTGGCCATGTTCTTCATCCGCGGTTCAGAGACCGAGAACCCGATGAACATCCTGAACCGCGGCTACTGGGTCACCACAGCCCTGTCGGTGGTCGGACTGTTCATCACCACCAGCGTGATGATGGACACCGGTGGCACCACCGCCGCCAATGGCTGGCCGGCCTGGATCTGGTTCTTCGGCGCCGGGCTGGTGGGCCTTGCCACCAGCGTGGTCTTCGTCTACATCACGCAGTACTACACCGCCGGAACCTTCCGGCCCGTTCGGGAGATCGCCGAGGCCTCCAAGACCGGCCCCGCCACCAACATCATCAGCGGCACCGCGGTCGGCTTCGAGACGACGTTCGTGACCGCGGTCACGATCGGGATCGCGCTCATCGCCAGCCACTGGCTCGGCGCGCAGGCCGGCCTGACCAATGCCGAGGGGAACGACGTCGGCGGCATCTTCGGAACCGCGGTGGCCACCATGGGCATGCTGATGACCACGGCCTACATCCTGGCCATGGACACCTTCGGCCCGATCACCGACAACGCCGGGGGCGTGGCCGAGTTCAGCCGTGCCGAGGCCGGCGCCCGGGAGATCACCGACCGCCTGGACGCGGTGGGCAACACCACCAAGGCGCTGACCAAGGGCTACGCGATCGCGTCGGCGAGCCTCGCCGCGTTCCTGCTGTTCAGCGCCTACATCGACAAGGTCAACCTGATCCAGCGCAACCGCGGCGGTGAGCTGCTCACCTCGGTCAACCTTGCCGACGTGGGCGTCTTCGTGGCTGCTCTCATCGGCGCAATGCTGGTCTACTTCTTCAGCTCGCTTGCCATCCGGGCGGTGGGCAAGACGGCCTCGTCGATCATCGTCGAGGTGCGCCGCCAGTTCCGCGAGATGCCGGGCATCATGGACTACACCCAGCGCCCCGACTACGCCCGCGTGGTCGACATCACCACCCGTGCCGCGCTGCGCGAGATGGTGGCCCCGGGCCTGGTGGCGGTGGCCACGCCGATCGTCGTCGGCCTGCTGCTCGGCTACCAGGCGGTGGCCGGCCTGCTGATGGTCGGGACCATCGCCGGCGTGCTGCTGGCCACGGTGCTGAACAACGGCGGCGGCGCGTGGGACAACGCCAAGAAGTACATCGAGGCGGGGCACCTCACCGACGAGAACGGCGAGGTCATCGGCAAGGGCACCCCGGCGCACGCGGCGGCCGTGGTGGGCGACACCGTCGGCGACCCGTTCAAGGACACCGCCGGCCCCTCCCTGCACGTCCTGGTGAAGCTGCTGGCGACCATCACCCTGGTGCTGGCCCCGCTCTTCATCCGATAGTGCGCACCGGACCGATGCACCCGCGGCCGCCGCTGCCGGCGGCCGCGCATCGGGCCGCCTAGATGGACGTAGTCTTCCAGGCGATCCTGGTCGGCGTCCTGCAGGGGTTGACCGAGTTCATCCCGATCAGCTCCAGCGCGCACCTGGAGCTGACGCCGTGGATCATGGGCTGGGAGGAGGACGGGCTGGTCGGCAGCCTGGCCTTCGACGTGCTCCTGCACCTGGGGACCTTCCTTGCCCTGCTGATCTACTTCTGGCGCGACCTGCTGCGCCTGGCGGCGGCGTTCTTCGCCAGCATCCGCGAGCGCCGCGTCGGTGACGACCTCGACCGCCGCCTGGCCTGGCTGCTGGCCCTGGCCACGGTGCCGGCGGTGGTGATCGGCTTCCTGGGCGAGGACCTGATCGACGAGGTGCTGCACGGCGGCAGCGACCCGGCTCGCCTGGCGATCGCCGGCTTCCTGGTGATCGGCGCGCTGGCCCTCCTGGCCGCCGACCGGCTGGGGAGCCGCCACCGCGACATCCGCCACGTCGGCGTGGCCGCGGCCCTGGTGGTCGGCTTCAGCCAGGCGCTGGCCCTGCTGCCGGGGATCAGCCGCTCCGGTGCCACCATCACCGCCGGGCTGGCCATGGGCCTGACCCGCGAG
>DASUSP010000024.1:0-5793 GCA_036375035.1 Candidatus Limnocylindria bacterium | reverse complement strand
GCGGTCATCGGGCCAGATGCCAAGCCGCTCGAGGTCCAGATCCGGACCCGCCATATGCACGACGTAGCCGAGGCCGGCATCGCCGCCCACTGGCGCTACAAGGAGGGCTCGCGCGGGGATCGCCGCTACGACGAGAAGCTGGCCTGGGTCCGGCAGCTCATGGACTGGCAGCGCGAGGTCAGCGACGCCACCGAGTTCGTGGAGGGCCTCAAGCTGGAGGTCTTCCAGGACCAGGTCTTCGTGTTCACTCCCAAGGGCGACGTCAAGGACCTGCCGGCCGGGGCCACGCCGCTCGACTTCGCCTACCGCATCCACACCGATGTCGGCCACCGCACCATCGGCGCCAAGGTCAACAACCGGCTGGTGCCGCTCGACTACAAGCTGCGCAACGGCGACATCGTGGAGATCATCACCACCAAGGCCGCGCACGGTCCGTCGCGCGACTGGCTGAACATCGTCCGCAACAACCAGGCGCGCGAGAAGATCCGGCAATGGTTCAAGCGCCAGCAGCGCGACGAGAACATCGAGCAGGGCAAGGACCTGCTGGACCGGGAGCTGCGGCGGCTGGCCCACGAGACGCTGGCCTCGATCAGCTCCGACCGCCTGCTGGAGATCGCGCAGCAGGCCCACTACAGGGAGGTCGACGACTTCTTCGCGGCGATCGGCTACGGGGCGGTCTCGCCGGCCTCGGTGGTCAGCAAGCTCGAGATCCATGACGACGCGGCCATCACCCTGCCCGAGGTGGCGCCGCCGGCCGCTGCGGTCTCGGCCACCGGGGTGCGGGTCAAGGGCGTGGGCGACCTGCTGGTCCGCTTCGCGAACTGCTGCTCACCGATCCCCGGCGACCCGATCACCGGCTACGTGACCCGCGGCAAGGGCGTGACGGTGCACCGCGCCAACTGCCCGTCGGTCCTCTCCGAGCGCGACATCGAGCGGCTGATCGACGTGGAGTGGGAGTCGGTCGACCAGCAGACCTACCCGATCACGGTGCGGATCGAGGCGCTCGACCGCCCGGGGCTGCTGAACGAGATCACCAACGTGGTGGCCGAGCACAAGGTGAACATCGTGGCCGCCTCGATCGGCACGAAGCCGGACGGCACCGCATCGATCAGCGCCACGCTGAAGGTGACGTCACTGCAGCAGCTCTCCCGGGTGCTTGCCCGGATCGAGCGCATCCGCGACATCACCAGCGTCACTCGCGAGGCCCGCTAGGCCTCAGGCGCGGGGCCTGCCGCACCGATCTATCGGCTCGTCTCTCGCCGGATGGCGCGGTGGGGCATGATCTGACCGATTTATCGGTTCCCTGGCCGCACGAGGCGTGCCTCTGGGCACCGTTCACGCTCACCGCTGACCGATAGACCGGTCGAATCCGCGCCCAACCCCAGGCTCAGGCGCCATTCAGACCGATAGATCGGCCCCGGGTGAGGTGTCGCTGCCGGAATGGCCCGCGAGCCGGGACCCGGCGCCGGTCGAGAGCTGCACCACCAGGGTCAGCGCCGCCAGCAGCATCAGGATCGAGAGGGCCACGACCATCTCCGGGGTGATGAGCACCTCCGCCCATTCCTGCGGCAGCGTGAACGGCGTGGTGTCGGCCAGGGCGTACAGGATCGACAGGCTGAAGCCGGCGGCCAGGGCCAGGTACCCGGCCAGCACCGGCCGCGAGACCGCGGCCAGCGGCGCGAGGACGGCCATGGCGGGGAACAGGTAGCGCTCGTGGACGCGGGTCGGCAGGAAGTAGAAGGCGAAGATCACGAAGCTGCCCACCACCAGCAGCGTGCGCAGGTCCCGACCGCGCAGCAGCGGCAGCTGGGCCGCCAGCAACCCGCCCACCAGCAGGGCCATGCCGACCGGTCCCCATCCGGTATCGGGCCGCTCGTAGCCGAAGAAGAGGGCCCACACGTTCGGCGCATGGACCGATGCCTCGGTCCGGATCTCGGTCACGTCGGCGATGTGCCGCATATGCTCGAGCGGGCTCAGCAGCAGAGGCCCGGCCACGAGCAGGTAGCCGGCCACCATCCCGACGAGCGTCCACGCCAGGGGTCGCAGGCTGCGGGTCCAGCGCCACTCGAGCGCGGCCAGCACCACGACGGCCACAAGCACCAGGCCGAACTGGGGCTTGACCAGCGCGGCCACGATCCCCAGGCCGGCGGCCAGGCCGAGCCGGCCGCGCGAGGCAGCCACAAGCGTGGCCAGCATGGCCAACGCCCCGGCGGCATCGATCTGGCCCCACAGCGCCCCGGCCAGGATCACGGCCGGGTTGACGAGGTAGAGGGCCGCGGCGCTGAGCCCGGCCCATGCCCCCGCTCGCGGCGCGGTGATGGCATACAGCATCAGCCCCACCGCCACGTCGAACGGGATGGCGAGCGCCTTGATGGCCGTGGTGAGCGCCTCGCCGTCGAAGGCCACGCCCAACGGCCAGTACAGGTAGAGCAGGGCTGGATAGATGGACCCGCTCCCCTCGTAGAAGCGGAAGGGGCCGACCGCGGCCAGGCGCTCGGCCCAGCGCGACACGACCAGCACGTCACCCACGTGCCCGTCGACGCCGATGGCCGGGGTCCTGATGCCCACCGCTACCACCACCAGCGCAGCCAGCAGCAGCGGCGCGCGCAGGTCGCGGGACCGGTTGCCGGCGGCGTGCACGGCCGGAGGCTACAGCACCCGTGCGCCGGCGGTACATCGGTACACTCCGCGCATGGCATCCCGCATCGCCGCGCCGCGCGGCACGCGTGACCTGCTGCCCGAGCATGGGCGCGCCTGGGGCGCGCTGGAGCAGCTGGCCCGCGATCTGTCGGAGCGCTACGCATTCGAGCGGGTGGATACGCCACTGTTCGAGCGCGTGGACCTCTTCGCGCGCGGCCTTGGCGAGTCGTCCGACGCAGTCGAGAAGGAGATGTTCCGCGTCTCGGGCGCGGCCGGCAGCGAGGAGGAGCGCGCCGAATGGGCGCTGCGCCCGGAGCCGACCGCCGGGATCGTGCGGGCCTTCGTGGAGCACGGCATGCACGTGCGCCCCGGCCCATTGCGGGTCTGGATGCTTGGGCCGATGTTCCGTTACGACCGCCCGCAGGCCGGCCGGTACCGCCAGTTCACCCAGTGGGACGTGGAGGTGCTTGGCGACATCGGCCCGATGGTCGACGCCGAGCTGGTGGAGTTGGCCCACCGCTACTACGCCGAAGCAGGCGTGAGCGGGGTGGTGGCGCACCTGAACTCGATCGGGGATGCTGCGTGCCGTCCCGCCTACCGGCAGGCGCTGCTCGACTACTTCGGCGCGCGTGCTGACCGCCTGACCGATGACTCCCGGCGGCGGCTACGGGTCAACCCGCTGCGGGTCCTGGACGATCGCAACCTGGACGCGGACCTCGCTGAGCATGCCCCGCGCAGCGTGGACTACCTGTGCGACGCGTGCGCCGATCACTTCGCTGCCGTCCGCGCGCTGCTCGACGAGCTGGGAGCGGCCTACGTCCTTGACCACCGCCTGGTGCGAGGCCTCGACTACTACACCCGCACCACGTTCGAGTTCTTCGTGGCGGGACGGGAGGGGCAGCAGCAGGCGCTCGGCGGCGGCGGCCGCTACGACGGCCTGGCCGAGCTGCTCGGCGGGCGGCCGACGCCGGGGATCGGCTTCGGGATCGGGATCGATCGTGTCCTGCTGGCCATGGAGGAGCAGGGCGTCGCCCTGCCGGGAGAACCGCCGCTGGTGGCGGTGGTCGCCGCGGACCCCACTCAGCTGGCCGATCGGCTGCGGGCGGCATCGGTCCTGCGCGAGGCCGGCCTGCGCGTGCGCCCGGACGGAAGCGGCCGCAAGCTCGGCAAGCAGCTGGAGTCAGCCGCCAAGGCGGGCGCCGGCTGGGCCGTCATCGTCGGTGAGGAGCTGTCGCGGGGCGCGGTGATTCTCAAGGACCTGGGATCCGGCGAGCAGAAAGACGTGCCGCTGGCCCATGTGGCACGCGTCATCGGCGGCCAGGGGAACGGCTGACCTCGCGAATGGCGGTGGCGTTACTCCGTCGTGTGTGACGAGACCTTCTTCTGGAGCAGTACGCCAAGGACGCCGAGGACCAGCGGCACGCTCCAGACGTCGCGACCGTCGAGTTGCTGCTGTCGTCCGGCGCCTCGGCTACCATTCCGCTCCCATGGCCCAGTCGCTCCGAACCCACACCTGCGGCGAGCTGCGCGCCGAGCACGTCGGCGAGCGCGTGACGCTGTCGGGCTGGGTGCATCGCCGCCGCGACCACGGGCACCTGACCTTCATCGACCTCCGGGACCGCTACGGCATCACCCAGGTCGTGACCAGCGCCGACGACGCGCCGGGGGCCCATGCCTCCGCTGACCCGGCGCGCAGCGAGTGGGTGGTCCAGGTGGAGGGAACCGTCCGCCATCGACCCGAGGGCACGACCAACGCCGAGCTGGCGACGGGCGAGATCGAGGTGGCGGTCGACCGATTCGAGGTCCTCAACCCCTCGAAGGTGCCGCCGTTCTATATCAACGAGGACCAGCCCGGCCTCGACGAGAGCCTGCGGCTCAAGCACCGGTACCTGGACCTGCGCAGGCCATCGGTCCAATCACGGCTGCTGCTGCGATCGCGCCTGGCGAGCGCCATCCGTCGCGCGCTGGAGGACGACGGCTTCGTGGAGATCGAGACGCCCACGCTCATCCGCTCAACCCCGGAGGGAGCGCGCGACTTCGTGGTGCCCAGCCGCATGCGGCCGGGGGAGTTCTACGCCCTGCCGCAGAGCCCGCAGGTGCTCAAGCAGCTGCTGATGGTGGCCGGCTACGACCGCTACTACCAGCTGGCGCGCGCCTGGCGCGACGAGGACCTGCGCGGCGATCGCCAGCCGGAGCACACCCAGGTCGACATCGAGATGAGCTTCGTGACGGAGGAAGACGTCCTCGCGACGGTGGAGCGCATGGTCACCCGCGTGGCGAAAGAGGTCCTGCCGCATCGGCCGATCCTGCACGAGCCCTTCCCGCGGATGACCTACAAGGAGGCCCTGGAGCGATACGGGTCCGACAAGCCGGACATCCGCTTCGAGATGGAGCTGGTTGACCTGACCGATGCCGTCCGCGACGTCGACTTCCGCGTCTTCGCCGAGCCGATCCGCTACGGCGGCAGCGTGCGCGGGATCGTGGCGCCCGGCTGCGGCGGCTACTCGCGCAAGCAGCTCGACGAGCTCACCGACCTGGCTCGCCGCCATGGGGCCAGCGGCCTGGTGCACCTCTCGGTCGGGGACGACGGGGCGCTCTCCGGGCCAGCCGCCAAGTTCCTGGACGACGGCGTGCAGGCCCGCCTGCGGGAGCTGACGGGGGCCGGGCCGGGCGACCTGTTGCTGATCGTGGCGGACGGCGACCCGGTGCGCGGGGCGGAGGCCCTCGGGCAGGTGCGCCTGGCCATGGGCGAGCGGCTGGGCCTGCGCACGCCGGGCGTGCTGGCCTACGTCTGGGTCCGCCACTTCCCGATGTTCACCTGGGACGAGGACGGCCAGCGCTGGGACGCCACCCACAACCCGTTCAGCGCCCCGGTCTGGGAAGAGGCGGACCGGATGGAGGAGGACCCCGGCTCCATCCACGCGCAGCAGTACGACCTGGCGCTCAACGGCTGGGAGGCGGGCGGTGGCTCCATCCGGATCCACCGTCGCGACCTGCTGGAGCGTGCCTTCGCGTTGATGGGCCACACCATGGAGAGCGCGCGCGACCAGTTCGGAGCGCTGCTCGACGCGCTGGAGTACGGGGCGCCGCCGCACGGCGGTATCGCCATCGGCCTGGACCGATGGGCCGCCCAGTTCGCCGAGGTCGACAACA
>DASUSP010000023.1:0-16905 GCA_036375035.1 Candidatus Limnocylindria bacterium | reverse complement strand
GACTTCGAGGTCAGCATCGACGGGCGCCAGCCCGTCCTGGACGAGTCGGAGCGGTCCCACATGCGCGACGTGGGAGCCGTGGTGCGCGGGCTGCTGCTGCTGGACGTCCTGGCCCTGGTCACGGCGATCCTGGGCTGGAGGCGGCTGCGCGCTGAACGCCACCGGCGCGGGTGGCTGATGCTTGCTGCGGCCGGGATGCTGGCCGCCGTGGCCGTCGTGCTGGGAGCCTTCTTCGCGCTGGCCTTCGACGCTGCCTTCGCCGCGTTCCACGCCATCTTCTTCGAGGCGGGCACCTGGACCTTCGGGCCGGACTCGAACCTGCTGCGCTTCTTCCCGCAGCCGTTCTGGTTCGAGATCGCACTGGTGGCAGGGGCGACGATCGTGCTGGCCGCGGCGCTGGTGGCCCTGCTGGCGCGCCGCGACCTGGCCGCAGCGGAGCCCGGCTGAGGCGCGGGCTACACTGCGCCCATGGGCTCGAGCTCGTTCTCCATCGGCCGCATCTTCGGGATCCGTATCGCGCTGCACCCCTCGTGGCTGGTGATCGCGTTCCTGGTGACCTACTCGCTGGCCGCCTTCGCCCTGCCGCAGAACTTCGCCGGCTGGGAGCCGGCCGCGTACTGGATCGTGGCCGTCCTCGTCGCGCTGCTCTTCTTCGGCTCGGTGCTGGCCCACGAGCTGTCGCACGCGCTGGTGGCCAGGCGCTACGGGATCACCGTGCGCGACATCACCCTGTTCGTGTTCGGCGGCGCCGCCACGCTGGAGGGCGATGCCAAGACTCCCAGGCAAGAGGCGCTGATCGCCTTCGCCGGGCCCCTGACCAGCCTGCTGCTGGGCGGCGCCTTCCTGCTCATCGGGCTGCTGGTGACGCAGCAGCAGGTGGTGGCGGTCATCGGCTGGCTGGCCTTCATCAACCTGGTGCTGGGCGTCTTCAACCTGATCCCGGGCTTCCCCATGGACGGCGGGCGAATCCTGCGCGCCCTGCTCTGGAAGTTCCGCGGCGACCAGCTGGCCGCCACTCGCAGCGCGGCCACGGTGGGTCGGATCTTCGGCTACCTGATGATCGCCGGGGGCGCGTTCTGGGCTTTCCAGGGACGCGTCTTCGACGGGATCTGGATCGCGCTCATCGGCTGGTTCATCTCGACCGCGGCGGAGTCGTCGGTGGCGCAGGCGAGCCTGCAGCGGATGCTGCGCGGGGTGAAGGTGCGTGACGTGATGGAGCCTGAGCCGGCATCGGTCGCGCCGAACGAGACGGTGGCCGAGCTGGTCAACGAGCGGCTGATGCGCGGCGAGGACCGCTCTTTCCTGGTTCGGCATGACGATGGCGGCCTGGCCGGGATCGTGACCCTGTCCGACATCCGCCGCGTCCCGCGCGACGATTGGCCGATCCGGCGGGTGACCGACATCATGACGCGACACGCCGACCTGGTCCGCGTAGGGCCCGATGACGAGCTGGAATCCGCCTTGGACCTCCTCCAGCAGCGCGAGGTGAACCAGCTGCCCGTGGTCGACGAGGACGGGCGCACGGTCCGTGGCCTGCTCACTCGGGCCGGCATCCTGCGGCTGGTCGACACGCGGATGAAGCTGGGAGTCTGAGCCCGATGCGCTCGGTCGAGGAGGCTCTGGAGGCCATCCTGGCCTCGGCCCGGCTAACGCCGTCGGAGGTGGTGCCGCTGGACCGATGCGCCGGCAGGGTGCCGGCGGAGCGGCGGGTGCGCGCCGCGGTCGACGTGCCTCCCTTCGCCAACTCGGCCATGGATGGCTTCGCGCTGCGGGCCGCCGACGCGCCGGGGACGCTGCGGCTTGTCGGCGAGGTGGCTGCCGGGGCGGCCGCCGACGTCGCGCTGGAGCCGGGGATGGCGGTGCGGATCATGACCGGCGCCCCGCTGCCGCCCGGCGCCGAGGCGGTTGCCCCGCTTGAGATCGTGGACGAGGGGGAGGGCGTGGTCACCGTCCCGGAGGTGCGGGTCGGCGCGCACGTGCGCGAGGCCGGCGAGGACACGCGGGCCGGCGACGAGGTGGAGCTGCCCGCCGCGCCGCTGACGCCGGCCGCCGTCGCGGTGCTCGCCTCGCTGGGGATCGGAGAGGTGGTGGTTCGCCGCCGCCCCCGGGTGGCCATCCTGTCCACCGGCGACGAGCTGCGCGCCCCGGGGGAGTCGCTCGGGCCCGGCCAGATCCACGATGCCAACTCCTCCTCGCTTGCCGCGGCGGTCGCCGATGCCGGCGGCGCGCCGATCCTGCTGCCGCGCGCCGCCGATGACGAGGAGCGGATCGCCGCCCTCCTCGAGGAGGCATGCCTGGAGGCGGACCTGGTCGTGGCCAGCGGCGGCGTGTCGGTCGGCCGCTACGACCACGTGCGGACGGTGCTGGAGCGGCTCGGCAGCCTGAGCTTCTGGCGCATCCGGGTCCAGCCCGGCAAGCCGCTCGCCTTCGGCTCGCTGCGGGACCGGCCGGTGGTGGGGTTGCCGGGCAACCCCGTCAGCGCCCTGGTCACCTTCGAGCTTTTCGTGCGGCCGCTGATCCGTGCCATGCTTGGCCTGCCGGGTGGGGGTCGCGTCACGCTGCGCGCGTCGCCGGAGCAGCGCATCGGCAAGGATCCCGAGCGACGGGCCTACCTGCGGGTCGTGCTGCGTCGCGAGGGCGACGGCTACGTGGCCGCCGCGGCCGGCGGCCAGGGATCGGCGCAGCTGCGCCCGCTCGCCGCGGCCAACGCGCTGCTGGTGGTGCCGGAGGGCACCGACGCCGCCGAGCCAAGCGTGACCTACGATGCGCTCCTCACCGGGGAGCTGCAGCCGTGACAGACGACGCTCGCCGCCCGAGCCACCTGGACGCGGAGGGCGCCCCGCGCATGGTGGACGTCGGCGCCAAGCCGGTGACCGCCCGCCGAGCGGTGGCCGCCGCCACGGTCCGCATGCGCCCCGACGTGCTGGCCACGCTGCTGGACGCGGGCGGGCCGAAGGGCGACGCCTTCAGCGTCGCGCGTCTGGCAGGGATCAGCGGGGCCAAGCGGACCGCGGATCTCGTGCCGCTCTGCCACCCGCTGCCGCTCGATCGGGTGGACGTGGATCTGACCCCCGATCGTGCGGCCGGCACGGTGGCCATCCGCGCCGAGGCACGGGCGACGGCCCGCACCGGCGTGGAGATGGAGGCGCTGACCGCCGCCAGCGTGGCCGCGCTCACCCTGTACGACATGGCCAAGGCACTGCAGCGCGACATCGTCATCGCGCGGGTCGAGCTGGTGGAGAAGGAGGGCGGCCGCAGCGGGTTCTGGTCGCGCGACGCTGGGGAGGAGCCGGCGCCGGCGGTGGCCACGCACGAGGCGCTGGTGATCACCTGCTCCAACCGCTCGGCGGCGGGGGAGCGTGACGACGAATCCGGCCCCGCGCTGGTGGACATGCTCCGCGAGGCCGGATGGGACGTGGCGCCCGAGGCGCGGGTCGTGCCCGACGACCGCGGCGTCATCGCCGCGTCCCTGCGTGAGGCGGCCGAAGCCGGCTACCGCCTGGTGCTGACCAGCGGCGGGACGGGACTGACCCCCACCGACGTCACCCCGGCGGCCACCCGCGACGTCATCGACCGCGAGGCGCCGGGCCTGGCCGAGCTGATGCGCGCCGCCGGCATGGCATCCACCCCTATGGCCGCCCTTTCCGGCGGGGTGGTCGGCACGCGAGGGGCGACCCTGATCGCCAACCTGCCCGGCTCACCGCGGGGAGCCAGGGAGTCGCTGGCGGCCCTGCTGCCGGTACTTCGCCACGCCGTCGAGCAACTCGCCGGCGGCGACCACTGATTCGGATACCTGCCGGTCCTCCCCGGAAGCCCTACGCGCCCTTCCCCTTCGCGTGCGTACGCCCTCGCGGTCCACTCGGCCGGTCGGCTGCGGAGATGTGCACGGAGAAGGTCACCTGATCCTGGGGCCGCCGACTCGACCGTGGCGACGCACGTGACGGGCAGCGCGTGCGACGAGCCGCCGGCCGCCCCCTGCCACCCGGGTAGCATGAGCGCCGCATGGAGGTCGGGATCCCGCTCTACCCGCTGATCATCGTGCCGGTGGCGTTGGCCGGGTACCTGTTCTGGCGCCGCGCCCGCTGGCACTGGGCCATGCTGCGCACCGGCCTTGCGCTGAACCGGTTCGACCAGCCGATGCGACGCATATGGGGCTTCCTGGTCTACGTCATCGGTCAGAAGCGCCTCCTGCAGGACCCCGCACCCGGACTGATGCACGCGTTCATTTTCTGGGGCTTCCTGGCGCTGCTGGTCACCACCGGCAACTACTTCCTCAACGGGTTCGTGGAGGTGGTGCTGGCCTGGCCGCTGAACGGCATCATCTGGGGGATCGCCGTGGCGCTGGCCAACCTGTTCATCGCGCTGGTGCTGGTCGGCGTGGCGTTCGCCGCGTGGCGCCGGATCGTCATCAGGCCCCCGCGCCTGGCTCTCAGCCGCGACGCGTTTCGCATCCTGGGCCTGATCACCGCCGTGGTGGTCACCGAGCTGGCCGGCGACGCGCTGCGCTTGGTGGCGGTCCCCGACGACCCGGCGCGCAACTGGGCGTTCCTGGCCACGCCGCTTGCCAACGCGCTCGAGCCAATGGGCGCCGAGGCGGCGGCGACCGGCTACGGCATCTTCGCCTGGCTGCACATCGGCTTCGTGCTCGTCTTCGGCACGTACCTGCCCTACAGCAAGCACCTGCACATCCTGACCAGCGAGCCGAACGTGTACTTCCGCAACCTGGAGCCACGCGGCGCGCTGCGCAAGATGGACCTGGAGGCGGAGCCGCTCGACGGCGTGGATCCGACCTTCGGTGCCAAGGCCCTCACCGATCTCACCTGGCGCCACCTGCTGGACCCGATGAGCTGCACCGAGTGCGGGCGCTGCATGGAGTTCTGCCCCGCGTCCATGACCGGCAAGACGCTCAGCCCCAAGCACTTCATGGAGGGGCTGCGCGACCAGATCGCCATGGCCGAGACGGCACTGGCGGCGGCCGCCGGTGCGCAGCGTGCGGCCAGGGGCGGTGCCAACGGCGGCGCATCGGCCTCCGAGGAGGCGCTGGCGCTCGCGCGGGAGCGCGCGCAGGACGCCCTGTCGCTGCCGATCGTGGACAACGCCATCCCCGAGGAGGCGATCTGGCAGTGCACCACCTGCGGCTGGTGCGTGGAGGGCTGTCCCGTGCTGATTGAGCATGTGGACAGCATCGTCGAGATCCGGCGCAACCTGGTGTTGGAGGAATCCAGCTTCCCCAAGGAGCTGAACGCCGCGTTCCGCAACATGGAGACCGCCGGCAACCCGTGGGGGCAGCCCAGGAGCGCCCGGCTCGACTGGGCGAAGGGCCTGGAGGTCCCGGTGCTGGGGGAGAGCAACGGCATGCCCGTCACGGCATCGGTCCAGGAAGGCCGCTGGCGGACGGTATACGGCAAGGACCGCCCGGGTCCGATCCTGTACTGGGTGGGCTGCGCCGGCGCGTTCGACGACCGCAACCGCAAGGTGGTGCGAGCCATGGCTCAGCTGCTGCGCCAGGCCGAGGTGCCCTTCGCCGTCCTGGGGCCACGGGAGACCTGCACCGGCGACCCGGCTCGACGGGCGGGCAACGAGTACCTGTTCCAGATGCTGGCCGAGGAGAACGTGGCCACCCTGAACGAGGCGGGGGAGCGGCACGGGGTGCACACCATCGTGGCCAGCTGCCCGCATTGCTTCAACACGATCCGCAACGAGTATCCGCAGTTCGGGCTGGCCGACGTGGAGGTGATCCACCACACCCAGCTGCTCGACACACTGGTGGCGCAGGGCCGCCTCCGCCCGACCGAGCACCGCGAGGCGGTGGTCGCCTACCACGACGCCTGCTACCTGGGCCGCTACAACGGCATCTACGAGGAGGGCCGCCGGGTCGTGGCCGCTGTCCCGGGCCAGCAGGTGGCCGAGATGAACCTCCACCACCGCAAGGGGATGTGCTGCGGCGCCGGCGGAGCGCGGATGTGGATGGAGGAGCACGAGGGCGAGCGCATCAACCATCGCCGCACGCGCCAGGCTTTGGAGACCGATGCTGCCGCCATCGCGACCTCGTGCCCGTTCTGCCTGGTGATGCTGCGCGACGGCGTCACCGACCTGGACCGGACCGATGTCGCCGTCTCCGACGTCGCCGAGCTCCTGGCCGATGCCACCGGCGCCTGGCAGCAGCCCGCCGCGGACGAGCCGCCGGACTCCACGGTTCCCGCAGAATCATCCTGAATCCGCAATCAGACCGGGTCAAAGTTGCGGAAAGTTTGACCCAGAACGGGCGTGACTCTAGGATTCCCGCATGGCACTTCGCTCGATGGGATCCTCGTCACGCCGCCCGGTGCTCGATGACCTGGACAAGGCCATCATCAAGGCGCTGCAGCTGGACGGGCGCCGGCCCTACGCCCAGATCGGCCGCGAGCTGAAGGTCCCGGAGGCCACGGTGCGCCAGCGCGCGGAGCGGCTCATAAGCCGCGGCGTGGTGCAGGTGGTGGGCGTCACCGACCCGCTGGCCATGGGCTTCGGGCAGCCGGCTTTCATCGGTCTGCACGTCGACGCCAGCCGCATCGAGGCGGTGGCCGAGGCTGTTGCCGCGCTGGACGAGGTCACCTACGTGGTCATCACCGCGGGCCGGTTCGACATGATCTGCGAGGTCGTGTGCGAGGACAACGAGCACCTGCTGCGGGTCCTGTCGGAGGAGCTGGCCCGCATCGATGGGATCCGGGGCAGCGAGACGATGGTCGAGCTGCGATTCGTCAAGGAGAGCTACCGCTGGGGGACCAGGTAGGAGGCACCGAGTGACCGTTGTGCAGCGTCGTGAGCTGGATCGCGACCGGGTCAGGCAGATCGGGCAGCGCGAGCTGGAGGCGTACCGCCAGCGCACGCCGCGCAGCGCGGCACTGCATGAGCGGGCCCGCGGGGCGCCGCCGCTGGGCGTGGCGAGCAGCTTCCAGACCTACGACCCCTATCCGCTGTTCATGACCGATGCGCGCGGCTCGCGCATCTGGGACGCGGACGGCAACGAGTACATCGACTTTGACATGGCCTTCGGGGTGCTGGCCGCCGGCCACTCGCACCCGCTGCTGGCCGAGGCGCTGCAGCGCCGCGTGGCGAACGGTACCTGCTACACCTTCCCGGTCGAGGACGGCATCGACCTGGCCGACGAGATCAAGCTGCGCTTCGGCGCCGACCTGGTTCGCTTCAGCAACTCCGGCACCGAGGCCACCATGGACGCCATCCGGGTGGCCCGCGGCTTCACCGGCCGCGAGAAGATCATCAAGTTCGAGGGCGGCTACCACGGCCACCACGACGACGTGCTGGTGAGCATCCAGCCGCCGCGCGACCTGATGGGCCCTGCCCAGCAGCCGTCCACGGTCCCCGCCACCGCCGGGATGCCGAAGAGCCGGCTGGCGGAGACGATCATCGCCCCGTTCAACGAGCCGGAGATCCTGGTCGGCATCCTGGAGGCGCATCGCGACGAGATCGCCGCGATCATCGTCGAGCCAGTGCAGTTCAACATCGGCGTGGTGCCGCCCAGGCAGGGCTTCCTGGAGCGCGTCCGCGAGCTCGCCACCGAGCACGGGGCGGTGCTCATCTTCGACGAGGTGAAGACCGGCGTGGTGATTGCCTACGGCGGCGCCACCGAGTACTTCGGCGTCCAGCCGGACATCGCCTGCCTTGCCAAGAGCATCGGCGGCGGCATCCCCATCGGTGCCTTCTGCGGGCGGGAGGAGGTCATGCGATCCATCGAGAAGGTGCCTGAGCGCGACACCTTCGGGGTGGGGATCGAGCACTCTACCCTCTCGGGCGGCACGACCCGGGTGGCGCACCTGGGCACCTTCAACGGCAATCCGCTGTCGATGAGCGCCGGGCTGGTGACGCTGACCCAGATCCTGACCCGCGACGCCTACCCGAAGCTGCACGCCCTGGCGGATCGGCTCACCGCCGGCTGCCAGGAGGTGATCGATGAGTTCGAGCTGCCCGGGTATGCCGTCAACGTCGGCCCCAAGGGCTGCGTGATGTTCACCCCGGAGCGGGTGACCAACTACCGCGACTTCATCGGCCTCGACGGCGAGCTGTGGGAAGCGAGCTTCTTCTACCTCGCCAACCGCGGCGTGCTGCTGCCACCTGGCCCGGACGACCAGTGGACGTTGTCGGTGCAGCACACCGACGACGAGATCGAGCGGCACATCGCCGTGTTCCGCGACTTCGCGGCGGAGGTGGCCGGCTAGGCCACCCTGTGCCATCGGGCGTATGGACCGATGGTGGACAATTCGAATCGCCCGAGCGCAGCACACGGACCGGTTGAGGAGGAGGGCTGGGATGCTCGAACGCGCGGCGCGGCCGCTGGCGGGACTCTGGAATGGCATCGCCTCGGTGATGGACGCCATCTACCGCGCCCTGGGTGGGCCGGGGCGCTTCCTGCAGGACTTCCTCAACGGGGTGTGGCTGGGCCACTCGCTCCACGCCGTGCTGGTGGACGTGGTGGTCGGCGGAGCCACTGCCGCGCTGCTCCTCGACCTGCTGCGCGTGGTCTTCGGCGTGGATGGCATGGAGGTCGCCGCGACATGGATCACCGGATTGGTGGTGCTTGCGGCCCTCGGCGCGTTCGTCAGCGGCCTGACCGACTTCAAGGACACGGCGCCGGGCGACGAGCGGAACCTGGCCGGCATGCACGGCCTGATCAATATCGTCGGCACGCTCCTGCTGGCCGTGTCGCTCATCAGCCGCCTCGGCGACGGGCACGGCCTGGGCTTCTGGATGCTGCTGATCGGGTACCTGGTCCTGAGCGTGGGGGCCTTCATCGGCGGGCACGTGGTCTTCAAGTTCGGGGCGATGATCAACCACACCGCCCACCCGAGGTCGAAGCGCGCCAAGGAGTTCAGCGCGGTGCTACCGGCCGCCGACCTGCCGGAGGGCCAGCCCACGAAGGCCATGCTGGGCAACACAGCCCTGGTGCTGGTGCGGCGCGGCGACGTCGTCAACGCCCTGCGTGAGACGTGCTCGCACGCCGGCGGCCCGCTTTCGCAGGGCGAGGTGCGCGGCGACGTGATCATCTGCCCCTGGCATTACTCGAACTTCCACCTGACCGACGGCGCGGTGCGGCACGGGCCCTCCACGCACCGCCAGCCAGCCTACCGGGCGCGGATCAACGAGGGGCAGGTGGAGGTCCAGGGCCCGATCGAGTAGGCGGGCGAGCGATTGTCGTCACATTCAGGCGACAGCCGCACGAACAGCGTCGACTGCCCTCCCACCGCCTCATGCGGCTCCCGGCCCGCAGGATGGCGGCAAGTGGGGCGTTGGGCGGGCTTCGTGCGGCCCTGATCTGAATCCGGCGTTTCCACGCCGCCCGCAGCCCGCCGCCGGCCAACGTGCCGCACGCGGGTCATGCGTGCGGATTCGGTATCCTGTGGCCGTCCCGCCGCCCCGATCCCGCAGGAGGCCTGCCCCGCGTGACCTACCGCCTGACCGATGACCACGAGGAGCTGCGCGCCGTGGTGCGCGAGCTGGCCGAGGAGCGCATCGCGCCACGCGCCGCGGAGATCGACGAGACCGCCGAGTTCCCCTGGGACCTGAAAGAGCTCCTCGCCAAGCAGGACCTGTTGGGGACCTGCTTCGAGGAGCGGCACGGGGGCACCGCCCTGGACGGCATCGGGCAGGCGATCGTGGTCGAGGAGATCGCGCGGGCGGACGCCACGACCAGCCTGATCCCCATCGTCCAGAAGCTCGGCGCGCTGCCGATCGTGCTGGCCGGGAGCGACGAGCAGAAGGACCGATACTTCCCGCGGCTGGCCTCCGGGGAGTGGCTCATCGCCTTCGCCCTGACCGAGGCCGCCGCCGGCAGCGACGTTGCCGCGAACCGGATGCGAGCCCGCCTCGACGGCGACGGCTACGTGCTGAACGGCTCGAAGCGCTTCATCACCCACGGCAGCGTGGCCAACGTTCTCACCGTCTTCGCCCTGACCGATCCGGAGGCGGGCGGACGCAAGGGGATGAGCGCCTTCATCGTGGAGACGGATACCCCCGGCTTCGCTGCACCGCGCGTGGAGCACAAGATGGGGATCCGCGGCTCGCCGACCGCGGAGCTGACATTCGACGACGTCCGGGTGCCGATCGAGAACCGGATCGGCGCGGAGGGCGACGGGTTCAAGATCGCCATGAACACGCTCGACCGATCGCGGCTGGGCATCGCGTCGCAGGCGGTGGGCATCGCCCAGGGCGCGCTCGACGAGGCCGTTCGCTACGCCGGCGACCGCCAGCAGTTCGGGCAGCGCATCGCCGACCTGCAGGGCATCCAGTTCCTTCTCGCCGATATGGCCAGCCAGACCGAGGCCGCCCGCCAGCTGACCTACGCGGCCGCGGCGCAGGTGGACGCGGTGGCATCGGACCTGCCGTACTGGACCAGCAGCGCCAAGCTGATCGCCGGCGACACCGCCATGCGGGTCACAACCGATGCGGTGCAGGTCCTGGGCGGCTATGGCTATATCAACGAGTACCCCGTGGAGCGGATGATGCGCGACGCGAAGATCACGCAGCTCTACGAGGGCACCCAGCAGATCCAGCGCCTCGTGATCGCACGTCAGCTGCTTCAGCGGGCGGGCGTCGGGGCACGACCGAGGGATAGGAGAGAGACCGGAGCGTGAAGATCGTCGTCTGCATCAAGCAGGTTCCGGCCACCACCGCCGAGAAGCGGTACACGGCCGACCTGCGGCTCGACCGGGCATCGGCCGAGTCGGTCATCAACCCGCTCGACGAGTACGCCATCGAGCAGGCCCTGCGCCTGGCCGAGAGCGGGGCAGTGGAGAGCGTCGCGTACCTGTCGATGGGTCCCGAGTCTGCGGCCGAGGCGCTGCGGAGGGCCCTGGCGATGGGCGGCGACGAGGCCTACCTGGTGACCGATGACGCCCTGGCCGGTGCCGACGAGTGGGCGACGGCCACGGTCCTGGCCGCCGCGCTCGACAAGCTCGCGCCGGACGTGGCACTGATGGGCATGGCCTCCGACGACGCCCGGGGCTCGCTGGTCCCCGGTGCGGTGGCCGCCAAGCGCGGGCTGCCCCTGCTCTCCTATGGTGCGGAGCTCACGCTGGCCGACGGGAGCGCCCGCATTCGCCGCCTCTCGGCGACCGGCTACGACGTGATCGAGGCGCCGCTGCCGGTGGTCGCCACCGTCACCGACCAGGTGGGGGAGCCACGCTACGCCAGCCTGAAGGGCATCATGGCCGCCAAGCGCAAGCCGCTGGAGACGTGGTCGCTGGTGGACCTTGGCGTGGACCCGGGGACGCTGCGGGGCGGGGCCCTGACCCGCGTCGTCGAGGCGCGGCCACCCGAGGCCAAGCCGCCCACCGAGCGAGTCGAGAACGTCAGCGCCGACGAGGCCGCGGCGAAGATCGCCGACTGGCTGGCGGCCCGGAAGCTGATCTAGGCGAGGAGCACGAACCGATGAGCAACGACATCTTCTTCCTCGCCGAGTTCGCCGATGGCAAGCCTGCGCGCAGCGCCCTGGAGCTGGCGGCCGGCGCCGCCGACCTAGCTTCTCAGTCGGGAGGGGCGGCGGTCGCGCTGGCCTACGGGGACGGTGCCGCCGACGGCGCGGCCGCGCTCGGTGCCGCGGGCGCCGCGCGAGCCGTTGTGCTCGGATCCGACCCGGCCCCGGCCGTCACCTTCGCCGCTGCGGCCGCTGCCGCGGTCCAGGCCGCCGAACCCCTGGCCCTGCTGGCCCCGGCCACGCCCAACGGTCGCGACCTGGCATCGGCGCTGGTGGGGCTGCTGGACCTGCCGGGCTTCGGCCCGGTCCGTGCGGTGGGCGTCGAGGGCGGCACCCTGCGCACCGAGCAGGCCACGCTGCAGGGGACCGTGATCACCGTCTCCGAGCCCGCTGACGACGCACCGCGGCCGGCCGTGGTGCTGGTGCTGGCCAACACGTTCACCCCCCGCGAAGGCGGATCCGGGACGGCCGAGGTCAGCCAGGCGTCGGCCGGCGATGCCGGGGCGTTCGGGAAGGCGCGGATCGCCGAGTCGCACCCGGCCGATGCGGCCGTCGTGAACCTCGAGGAGGCCACCGTGATCGTGGCCGGCGGCCGGGGCGTGGGGAGTGAGGAGGGCTTCAAGCCGCTCCACGAGCTGGCCGCGGCCCTGGGCGGGGCGGTCGGCGCGAGCCGCGCGGCTGCCGACGCGGGCTGGATCCCGTACCAGCTCCAGATCGGGCAGACCGGCAAGGTGGTGAAGCCGGCCCTGTACATCGGGCTCGGCATCAGCGGAGCCATCCAGCACCGCGTGGGCATGCAGACCGCCGAGAACGTGGTGGCCGTCAACAAGGACCCGGACGCACCCATCGGCGAGTTCGCCGACCTGTTCGTGGTGGGAGACCTGTTCGAGATCGTTCCGCGGCTGACCGAAGAGATCAAGCGCCGAAAGGGCTGAGGAGACCGATGTTGCTGCGATCCCTGATCACCCTGGTGGCGCTGGCTGCGGCACCCGCGTTCCTGCGCAGCGGCCGGCGACGGCCCCACGGCTATGGCCGCGAGCTGAAGCAGTATCGCGAGCAGCTGGCTGCCGCCACGGCGCGCATCGACGGCGTCCTGGGAGCGGCGGCGGAGACGGTCGAGGGCCTGCGCCACCGCGGCGTGGACACCGACGAGGCAGCTCAGCTGCTCCAGGCGCAGGAGGACGAGCTCGACGCCGCCGCCGACGCGCTGGAGGAGATGCTCGCGCCAGAGGAGCTGCACGGCCTGCACATGGAGTACGAGGCCAACCTGGAGCGAGCGCTGCGCGGCATCGTCACGGCGCAGCGCGGCATCTCGATCACGCGGCTGCCGCATCGGCCCCCGGAAGACGAGGAGCCGTTCAACTACTGGAAGCGCGCCAGCCAGAACATCGTGCATGCCCAGATGCGGATGCGCGAGGTGGTGGCCGTGCTCGCGGCGTGGGAGCCGGGTAAGCCGGCCGAGGTGACCGTCACCACCCGCCTGCACCGCGCCTGAGCCGCCACCCCGGACCGATCTATCGGTGCAAAGGTGGCCTGAGGCCTCGCCCAGGCGTCGATTTGACCGATCTATCGGTTCACCGTGAGCACGGGCCGTGCCTCCGGGTACCCCTCAAGCTCCCAGATGACCGATAGACCGTGCGATACCGCGCCCGAATTCGTCTTCCGGTCAATTTCGGACCGATAGATCGGCACGGGCACATGGACGGGAGGCTGGCCAAGCGTCGTGGCCGGGGCGTGCAGAGAGAGCCGGCCCGCCGAACGAGCGGCGGACCGGCCCTGAGCGTGGCGGGAGGGACGGGGGCTACAGCCCCAGCGCGTCGAGGATGGTCGGCGGCACGAGCACGGCGTCGATCGCGTGGATGAAGCCGTTGCTCGCCGGCACGTCGGCGATGATCACGTTCGAGCCGTTGACCATCAGCCCACCGTTCCAGCTCACCATGGCGCTCTCGCCGGAGAGCATCGTGATCGAGCTCTGCCCGCCGAGGCGGTCACCGGACCAGCGGCCGGCGGTGACGTGGTAGAGCAGGACGGTCTCGATCTGCTCCGCGGTGAGGTCGCTGGGCGAGACTCCCAGCGTCCCGAGGAAGGCGAACAGGTCCTCGAACGCGGCGTCGGTCGGGGCGAAGAGGGTCAGCTGCTGCTTCCCGCTCAGTGCCTCGATGATGCCGGGATACTGGCCCGCCAGCGCGAGCAGCGTGTCGAACTCGCCAGTCTGGGCGTTGATCGCGACGGCGCGGCTGACGAGCGTGGGGCGCGCGGCCGCGGCCGGGGCCGCGATCGCGACGGTGAGCAGGGACACCAGTCCCAGGGCAATGAGTGGCTTGCGCATGGTGTGGACTTCTCCGGTGACTGCGGTGGGGGTTGGTTCGTTGGTCTGGCCGCAATACGGAGCGCCCGCCGCATCGGATCAGCGGTGGGGAAGTGGCACCCATATGTTGTGGTATGCTCGGCCGCGGTACCACACCTTGTGTAGTTCACCGTCCGAACCGGAGGCCGACGCTTGCGCTGTCCACGCTGCAACCAGGGGGGCACCCGGGTCATCGACTCTCGCGACCTGGAGGCGGGGAGCACCATTCGCCGCAGGCGGGAGTGCGAGGCCTGCGCCTATCGGTTCACGACCTACGAGCGCCCCGAAGGGGCGCGCCTGACCGTCATCAAGCGCGACGGCAGCCGCCAGGACTTCGACCGCGCCAAGCTCACGAGCGGGCTGATGCGCGCGCTGGAGAAGCGCCCGGTGACCATCGCGAGGGTGGAGCAGGCGGTGGACGACATCGAGAGCCATCTGCGGGCGCGCGGCGAGGGCGAGGTCACCTCCAAGGAGATCGGACGCCTGGCGACCGAGGCGCTGCGCGACATCGACCAGCTGGCGTACATCCGCTTCGCATCGGTCTATCACTCCTACGAGGACATCTCGACCCTCAAGCGCGAGGTGGACCGGCTGATGCGCCAGCGCACCGGCGCCGAGGAGTAGCCTTCCGCGCATGGTGCTCTCGGACCGCGACATCCGCGCAGAGATCGAGGCCGGCCGGATCGTCATCGACCCGTTCACGCCCGATGCGGTCCAGCCCTCCAGTGTCGACCTGCACCTCGACCGCCGCTTCCGGGTGTTCCGCAACAGCCGCTACCCGTACATCGACGTGCGGGCCGAGCAGCCGGACCTCACCGAGCTGGTGGAGGTGGAGGGCGAGGAGCCGTTCATCCTGCATCCCGGCGAGTTCGTCCTCGGCTCCACCCTGGAGCGGGTGGCGCTGCCGGACGACCTGGTGGCCAGGCTCGAAGGCAAGAGCTCGCTAGGGCGCCTGGGGCTGCTGATCCACTCCACGGCGGGCTACGTGGACCCTGGCTGGGACGGCAACCTGACGCTGGAGCTCTCGAACGTGGCGAACCTGCCGATCACCCTGTACGACGGCATGAAGATCGGGCAGATCAGCTTCCAGCGCCTCAGCTCGCCGGTCGAGTTCGCCTACGGCGACGAGCGGATCGGAAGCCGGTACCGCGGTCAGCGCGACCCCACGGCCAGCCTGTACCATCGCGACTTCGAGCGGACCCGCATCAAGCGCGACCGCTGAGCGCGCCACATCCGCGCCCGCTGCCCGCCAGGAGGGGCCGTGCCTGACCCGCTGTACGCCATCACACCCGAGGCCGATGCCCGCGCCTTCGCCGGCGGCGTCCGCGTACGCATCGTGCGCGCCGGCTGGTTCCGGCCCGATGCCGGCGGCTTCTTCGGGGTGGTGCCGCGGCCGCTGTGGTCCCGCTTCTCCGGCACCGACACAGATGATCGCGGCCGGCTCCTCCTGCGCCTGAACCTGCTGCTGATCGAGGCTGGCGGGAAGCGGATCCTGGTCGAGACCGGCACCGGCAGCCGCATGGGGGCCAAGGACCGCGACATCAAGGGCATCGAGGGCGGCGACCCGGTGACGGCGCTGCGCGCGGTGGGCGTGGACCCGGCGAGCATCGACTTCGTGGTGGTGAGCCACCTGCACTACGACCACGCCGGGGGCATGGTCGACGCCGATGGCAGACCCAGCTTCCCGCGGGCACGCTACGTGGTCCAGCGCGATGAGGCTGAGGCGGCGCACGGCGACGAGCTGCGGCTGCAGGGCCTGATGGAGACCGAGCAGTTGGACCTGGTGCGCTCGGCCGGGCGGCTGGCCGAGGTGTCCGGCCAGATTGAGCTGGTGACCGGCGTCAGCGTGACGCCCACCGGCGGGCACACTCGCGGCTCGCAGGCCGTGCTCCTCGGGACGCCCAGCGGCGGTAACCGCGCGGAGGACCCGCAGGATCGGGCCGTGTTCTTCGGAGACCTGATTCCGACCCGCTGGCAGCTGCCGGTGCGCTGGACGAGCGCATATGACGACTACCCCATCGACGCCGTCGAGATCCGAAACGAGCTGGTGCCGCGCGCGGCAGCCGAGGGCTGGTGGTGCTATTTCACCCACGACCCGGGCGAGGACCTGCCGCTGCGCATCGAGGCCACCGACAAGGGGAGCTTCCGCGTCCGGGAAGCCTGAGCGGAAGCTCGGGCCGGATTTGCCTATGATGGGTGCGCCACGTGAGCGCTCCGCGCTCGGCCCCGTGCCCATCACGACCTGACGAGGAACGCTGCCTTGCGCTCTCTTTCGCTGCGCCGCATGACGGTCGCACTTCCCATCGCCCTGGCCCTGCTGCTCGGCGCATGCTCCGGCGGCGCATCCGGAACGCCCGCCGGCTCCCCATCGCTGGAGGACTGCGCGCGTGTCGACGACGGCGTCATCACCATCTCGGCCCAGAACCTGGAGTTCAACGTGCCGTGCATGGTCGCCAACGCCGGTGAGGCCTTCACCATCCACTTCGTGAACCAGGAGGCCGTCCCGCACGACGTGGCGGTCTACCGCGAGGAGGCGAAGACGAACGAGATCATGCGCGGAGAGGTCATCCTGGGCCCGGCCGCGGAGATCGACTACGAGGTCGAGGCACTCGATGCGGGCGAGTACTACTTCCTGTGCACCATCCATCCAGAGATGGACGGGACGCTGTACGTGGAGGGCAACGCCTGACCGAGCCTCGACCGGCGGCTACAACCGTCCTTACTGAACGGGCCGAACGGGCCTAGCCCGATAGCGCCACGGCCCCGACTATGGGCGCGTGCAGCGCGAGCTGACTGCGCAGCATGGGGAAGAGAGACGGCTCGTCACCGTCCTCTTCGCCGACGTCTGCGGCTCAACCCAGCTCGGCGAGCGCAGCGACCCGGAGGACGTCCGGGCGCTGCTCGCCGCGTTCTTCGCTGTGGCCCGCGAGGTGGTGGAAGAGCACGACGGCCGGCTCGAGAAGTTCATCGGGGATGCGGTCATGGCCGTGTTCGGCCTTCCGGTTGCCCACGACGATGACCCCGCCCGAGGCGTTGCCGCCGGCCTCGACCTGCGAGATAGGGTCCGGAGCGTCGGCGCGCTGCGCGA
>DASUSP010000022.1:0-5523 GCA_036375035.1 Candidatus Limnocylindria bacterium | reverse complement strand
GGCGGCGCTGGGTCGGGCGTACGGCGGCGCACAGTCGTCGGATCCGAGGCGCGTTGTGTTCCGGGCCGTCATGGAGGCGATCCGGCGCCACGAGCGCGGGCTCATCGGTCCATTGCTGGAGGGTCTCGAGGCCATTCCAGGCTGCCGTGTCCACGGCCTGACCGATGCGGGGCGCCTCGACAAGCGCGTCCCGACCGTGTCCTTCACCCTGGACGGCGTGCATCCGCGCGAGGTGGCCCGCCGCCTGGGGGAGCGGGCGATCAACGTGTGGGACGGCGACTACTACGCCGTCGAGGTGGTGCGGCGGCTCGGGCTGGAGGAGTCGGGCGGGATGGTGCGCGCCGGCCTCGTGCACTACAACACCGCCGACGAGATCCATCGGCTGGCGACCGCGGTGGAGGAGATCGGCCGCGCTCCGTGACGTCTCCGGCCAGCCGATCTCGACAGCAGGCGGTACGCTATCGGCCCCTATGGACGGCTACACGGTCGAAGAGGCAGCCGAGGTCCTCGGGATTCCGCAGGGGCGCGTCTGGGAGCTGATCGCCCGGGGCGTGCTGTCCGGAGCGGCCGAGGGCCGCGCCGACATGCGCGTCTTCCTGAAGCCCGCCGCTGGTGAGCGTCCGTCGGCGACCGGCAATGGAGGCAGTGCAGAGCGGAGCGGCGAGAGCGGCGAGGGCGAAAAGGGCGCCTCGGCCATTGAGGCCAGCCCCTTCCGGGAGCTGCTCACCGAGTTCCGCAACCTGACCGAGCGCTACGGTCAGGCGCTCCTGGCCCTTGGCGAGGCCCGTGGCGAGGTCGCGGCGCTGCGCAGCCGGGTGGAGGTGCTGGAGGCACGGATGGACATGCGCCTGCCTCTGCGAGCCGCCTCTACCGTGGCCTGGGAGATGCCGGATCGCTACGCCGCCGAGTCCGCGGCCCAAGCTGGGCCGCCTCTCCCGCCACAGCCAGGACCGATGCCGCTCCATCCCCCCGAGGCTCCGCCGGAACCGATGCCCGGCCTCGAAGATCAGGCGCCCACAGCGGAGTCGGAGCCCTCACCCGAGCAGTCGGCAGTCGCGGTGCCGGGAGAGGTCGACGAGGCTCCGGCCGTGGCCGCGCCGGCACCCGAGCTCCCGACCCCCTCGCCGCTGGACGAGCCGCCTGAGGTGCCCGTCGTGCTGCACTCCGATGCGGCCGAGGCGGAGGCGAGCGACCAACCGAAGCGGCGGGTGAGCGGTGGGCGTGCGGCGGTGGCCGGCCTGGCCGAGGCCCTGGCGCGCGCCGAGGACCCGACCCTTGCCGATCTGCCAGGCGCGAGCGATGCGGCCGAGGCCCTCGCGGCGCTTCAACGCGAGACGCAGGCGGCCGCCGAGCCGGAGCCGCCGGCAGCGGACGAATCCGAGGGTGAGCCGCAGCCTCCCCGGGAAGCGGCCGAAGAATCGGCGCCTCCGGAAGCCGAGCAGGCCGCGTCCGCTCCGCCGATGGCGGAGCCGGAGGAGGAGCCACCCGCCCCGACCACGATGGAGTTCGAGGTGGAGGAGGAACCGCGGCCGGAGCCGACCGCCGAGCCGCAGGCCCCATCGGTGTACAGCACCGAGGTCGTGGAGCCCGACTGGTTCGCCGACGGCGACTTCACATGGCTCGATGCCTCGTCGCGCGAGGGAGAGCCCGAGGAGCCGGCCGCCGCTTCCGAGGCCGAGCATCTCGACCGCGAGGAGGAAGGCCCCGCGGCCGAAGCCATCCAGGAGGCCTTCCACGAGCCGGCTCCGATGGCCCCTGACGAGGCGCCAGTCGCGACCGCCCCCGACCAGGCATCGCCGGCTGACGCCACGGAAGCTGAGCATCTCGACCGCGAGGAGGAAGGCCCCGCGGTGGGAGCCATCCAGGAGGCGTTCGACGAGCCGGATGTCGCGCACTCGACGGAGTCTGCCCCGGCCTGGCCCCACGAAGATCAGCCGCCCGTCCAGGATCAGCGCCTCGTTTCGGATCAGCCCCCCCACCAGGATCGACCTCCCGTCACCGGGTCGGGCAGCGTTGGCTTCGGACTCTTCCGCACCGATGAAGACCGACAGCGAGCCCACGCGCCCGCCGCGGGAACGCCCGGCTCGGGGACGCCCGGAGCGGGGTCGTCGGGCTCCGATGCGGCCCAGGAGGAGGCGCTGCTGTGGTTCGGCGACGAGTTCGAGGCCGCCGACGAGCTGGAGGTGGCGGCACCCGGCTGGCGCGACCAGGAGCGCCTCGAGGCGACGCCGCCGGGCGCGGTCGCCCTGGATGAGCACGTCGAGGAGCGACCATCCGATGAGCAGATCGATCGTCTCGCCGAGGAGGGCTGGGGCAGCGACGAGGTGGAGGCGATCCGGAGCTACCTGGGGCGTGCGGGCCAGGCGGGACCGGAGCCATCGAAGCCACCGGCGCCGACCCCTCCGACGGACCGCGCTGCCGAGCAGCCGACCGGGCAGGCGCCAGAGCAGCCGGCCGCGCCGACTGCGGAGCCTGCGCCGGAGCCCGGCCCTGAACCGATGCCATCCCCGGGGCTCGACCAGGATTGGCTGCGCGGGCGCCGAGGTCCGGCCGCAACCGCCTACCGACGGCTTCGCCGCCTGTTCGACAGCTGACCGATGAGCGACCTGCACGCCACCGTGGGGATGCTCACCTTTGGGGCGACCGCGCTCTTCCTGTTCTCAGCCGCCGTCGCCGCGCTCCTCGACCGCTGGCACGAGGGCGCACGCATCCTGGCCGGCGTGGTGCTCGGCGCGTTCGTGGTGCAGTCCGGCATCGGGCTGGTGGTCCTCATCGGCGGCGAGGAGCCGCAGGACGGCCTGCACATCCTCTACGCGGTGGGGCTGGTGGCCGTGCTGCCGCTCGCCCTGACCTTCGCCAGCGAAGCGCCCCGGCGGTCCCGATCCGCCGTTCTGGCCGTCGCCGGGGTGGCCGCCCTGCTGCTCGCCTGGAGGCTGCTGGTCACCGGCTGAGCCTGCTTAGACGCGGAGACCGGCCGCTATGATGGGCGTCCGATGCGAACCGCCCGGTCGCTCGCACTGGCCACCCTCGCTCTCGCGGCCCTGACGGCGCTGCTGGCCGGCCTCGCCGTCGCGCGCTCGGATCCCGCGCCGCTGGCCGGGCCCGTTGACGCCCAGTTCGTGGACCCCGATCCGATGGGCGCGGACCTGTACCAGCAGTCCTGCGCATCCTGCCACGGGACCGATGGTGCCGGTACCGAGTACGCGCCGACCCTGCTTGGGGTGGGAGCCGCGTCGGTCGACTTCCAGCTCAGCACCGGTCGCATGCCGTTCGCCGGTCAGGCCGGGCAGCAGGCCAAGCGAAAGCCGGTCGCCTTCACGCAGGAGCAGATCGACTCGCTGGTCGAGTACGTGGTCGACCTCGGCGGGGAGGAGCCGCCGGGGCCGGCGATCCCCAGCGTGACACTCTCTGACGAGCTGCTGTCGCGCGGCCAGGAGATCTTCGCCGGCAACTGCGCCCCGTGCCACGGGGCGACGGGAAACGGTGGCGCGGTGGGGGGCGGGGCGCTGGCCCCGCCGCTCGACCAGAGCACGCCGGTCCAGACGGTGGAGGCGATGCTCAGCGGGCCCGGCCAGATGCCGGTCTTCGCCCTGTCAGGGCAGGACGAGGACGCGGTGGCCACCTACGTCGACTACCTGCAGAGCGCGCCAAGTCCGGGTGGCTTCTCCATCGGCGGCATCGGTCCCGTGCCCGAGGGATTCGTCAGCTGGGTGGTGGGCATGGGCGGCCTGCTGGTGGTGGTGATCCTGGTCGGGCGCGAGTGGCGGCGTCCGGAGGGAGAGCAGTGACCGCGGAGCGCTGGATCACGCTGCTGCTGGCGGCCTCGATGGCCGCCTCGCTGGGCCTGCTTGGGGTGTACGTCTTCGACATCGGTGGCGCTCCGCTGGAGGGGGCGCTGCTGGCCGTGGCGCTGGGTGGGGTCGGTGCGGCGATCGTGGTCTGGGCCGTGACCCTGATGCACGCACCGCCGGAGGTGGAGGAGCGCCACGAGCTGGCCTCGCCGCCACCGGAACGAGAGGCCGCTGCCGAGGCCCTCGACATCGAATCGATCACCCGCCGCCGCTTCTTGGTCCGCCTGCTGACGGGCGCCGGCGCCCTGCTCGCGGCAGCCCTGGCGCTGCCGGCATTCTCCCTCGGCCCGCAACCGGGACGAGCGCTCTTCGAGTCCGGATGGCGGACCGGCACGCGCCTGGTCGGAACCGATGGCGAGCCGATCCGGCCCGGTGACCTGGTCGACGAAGCGGTGCGGACCGTCTTCCCGGAGGGCGCGGTGGGACGTCCGGACAGCCCGGCGATGCTCATCCGGCTCCGACCGTCGGACCTGCAGCTGCCGGTCGACCGCCTGGGCATGGACCATGACTTCCTGGTCGCATACTCGAAGATCTGCACCCACGCCGGCTGCCCGGTGGGGCTGTACCGCGCCCAGGACAAGGTTCTCATCTGCCCATGCCACCAATCGACGTTCGACGTCACGCGGGGTGCCGTCCCCGTTTTCGGCCCCGCGGCCCGGCGGCTGCCCCAGTTGAACCTGGACGTCGACGATGAGGGCTACCTCGTGGCGCTGGGCGATTTCGACGAGCCCGTCGGCCCCTCGTTCTGGAACGTCACCCACGACCCGCCGCCACCAGATGACGGTGATCTGACCGAGCGGCTGGAGTCACCGGAATGATCCTGCGCTGGGTCGACGAGCGGCTGGGCGCGGCCTCCTGGGCCCGCAGCGGGCTGCGCAAGATCTTCCCGGACCACTGGTCCTTCCTGATCGGCGAGGTGGCCCTCTTCTGCCTGGTGGTGCTGGTGCTGACCGGCGTCTTCCTGACGCTTTTCTACGTGCCCGATGCCGCACCCGTCGTCTACGAGGGGCCGTACGCCCCCCTGGTGGGCCAGGAGGTGTCGCGGGCGTACGCATCGGTCCTGGAGCTGTCGTTCGAGGTCAAGGCCGGGCTGGTGATGCGACAGGTGCACCACTGGGCCGCGTTGGTGTTCGTGGCGGCCATCGTCCTGCACGTGATGCGGGTCTTCTTCACCGGCGCGTTCCGCAGGCCGCGGGAGATCAACTGGCTGGTGGGGATCGGCCTGCTGGTCATGGCCCTGGGGATGGGCATCACCGGGTACTCGCTGCCGGACGACCTGCTCAGCGGCACCGGGCTGCGGGTGATCTACAGCGTGGTGATCGGGATCCCGTTCATCGGGCCGTACATGGCCTTCCTCTTGTTCGGCGGCGAGTTCCCCACCGAGACGATCATCAGCCGCCTGTTCGTCTTCCACATCATGCTGCTGCCGGCGCTGCTGATCGGCGGGGTGCTGGTTCATCTGGGCATTCTGTGGCGGCAGAAGCACACCCAGTTCCGCGTGCCGGGCGCCACTGAGCGCACCGTGGTGGGGCGGCCGTTCTGGCCGACGCAGGTCTTCAAGTCGACCGGCCTGCTGCTGCTCACCGCCGCGGTGCTGGCGCTGATGGGGGGGCTGATCCAGATCAACCCGGTCTGGAGCTACGGGCCGTTCGACGCCACCACCGTCAGTGCC
>DASUSP010000021.1:0-6825 GCA_036375035.1 Candidatus Limnocylindria bacterium | reverse complement strand
TTCTTCAGCAAGGACGAGATCCTGGCCGAGGCCTTCAACCGCGGCTATTACCTGTTCTACGTCATCGGCGTGGTGGTGGCCTTCATGACCGCCTTCTACACCTTCCGCATGATCTACATGACCTTCCACGGGGAGTGGCGCGGCCCGCGCGATGCTTGGAAGCACGTCCACGAGTCGGCGCCGAGCATGGTCGCGCCGCTGATCATCCTGGCCGTGCCGACCGCCCTGTTCGGGCTGCTGCTGGGTATCCCGCCGGAGGGCGGCCTGATCCATACCTGGCTGGGCGACGTCTTCCACCACGCCGAGGAGCTGCACGCCGGCATCCTGCCCGGCTCCATCTTCGACGGCGAGCACCATGGCTTCGAGCTGTTCGGCCTGGGCGGGCTGCTGCTGCTGATCGGCGCCACGGCGGGCACGCTGGGCATCCTGCTGGCCTACCGCTGGTACGTCCAGGACCCGGAGGCTCCGAAGCGCTTCGTGCAGCGCATCCCGCTGGGTCTGGGCCCGGGGATGTACGCCGCCAGCGTGAACAAGTACTACGTCGACGATATCTACCAGCTCGTCTTCGCCCGGGGCGGCGTCTACCTCAGCAACCTGCTGTGGTGGTTCGACGCCAAGGTGATCGACGGCATCGTCAACGGCGCCGGATGGGTGGCGTCGCGCTTCGGCGGCCTGCTGCGCCACTCCCAGACCGGGCGCGTGCAGAACTACGGCCTGGGGATCGCCACCGGCATGCTGGTGGTCCTGGTCGCCTACCTGGTGATCCGGTGAGGCCGGCGAGATGAGCCTCAACGACCTGCCGATCCTGTCCCTGATCGTCTTCACGCCGCTCATCGGCGTGGTGGCGTTGCTGCTCGTCCCGGGCGGCAATCATCGGCTGATCCGCTGGGTGGCGCTGGCCACGGCGCTGGCCACCTTTGGGATCAGCCTCTTCCTGCTGGGCTATGACGCGTCCGGCGCCGAGTTCCAGTTCCGCGAGGACCTGGAGTGGATCCCGGCCTTCGGCATGGGCTACCGACTGGGCGTGGACGGCCTCTCCGTGGTGCTGGTGCTGCTGACCACCATCCTGTCCGTGGTGGCCATCGTGTACTCCTGGGAACCGATCCAGACGCGGGTCAAGGAGTACTACGCCACCATGCTGCTGCTGATGATCGGCATGCTGGGCGTGTTCGTCAGCCTGGACCTGTTCCTGTTCTACGTCTTCTGGGAGATCAGCCTCATCCCGATGTACCTGGTCATCGGGATCTGGGGTGGCCCGCGGCGCATCTACGCCACGGTCAAGTTCGTGATCTACACCCTGGTCGGCTCGCTGCTGATGCTGGTCGCGATCCTGGCGGTGGCCATCGCGCACGGCAACGACACGGGGACCTTCACCTTCGCCTACGAGGCGCTGCGCGGCCATCCCTTCACCGACGGGCTGCAGGCGCTGGCGTTCGTCGCCTTCTTCCTGGCCTTCGCCATCAAGGTGCCGATGTGGCCGCTGCACACCTGGCTGCCCGATGCCCACGTCGAGGCGCCCACTGCCGGCTCCATCATCCTCGCCGGCGTGCTCCTGAAGCTGGGCGGCTACGGATTCCTGCGCTTCAGCCTGCCGCTGCTGCCCGATGCCGCGGTCGAGTTCGCGCCGGTGATCATCGCGCTCTCGATCATCGCCATCATCTACGGCGCCCTGGTGAGCATGGTCCAGCCCGATCTCAAGAAGCTGATCGCCTACTCATCGGTCAGCCACATGGGCTTCGTCATGCTGGGCGCGTTCGTCTTCAACGAGCAGGGGCTGCAGGGCAGCGTCTTCCAGATGATCAGCCACGGCGTGACCACCGGGGCGCTCTTCCTGCTGGTGGGCGTCATCTACGAGCGCACCCACGACCGCATGATCGCCCACATGGGCGGGCTGAACGCCAAGCTGCCGCGCTACGCGGCGCTGTTCGGCCTGTTCACCTTCGCCAGCATCGGGTTGCCGGGCCTGTCGGGCTTCATCGGCGAGTTCCTGGTGGTGCTGGGCGCGTTCCGCTACAACGGCTGGGTGGCAGCGGCCACCATGTCGGTGGTGATCTTCAGCGCGGTCTACATGCTGTGGATGTTCCAGCGCGTCTTCTTCACCGTCCCGTCGGACTGGATGCGGCGCTGGTGGCCGTCGCTGACCGACATGAACCGCACCGAGTGGCTGGCCATCGCGCCGCTGATCGTGCTGGTGGTGGCGCTGGGCGTGTACCCCGGCCCGGTGCTGGACGCCATCAGCGGGCCGGTGCAGCGCATCATCGAGGGCGTGTCGGGATCCGCCGGGCTCGCCTCGTTCGACCTGCCGTGGTAGCCGCGTGACGCCATGAACGATCCGCTGAACGACCTGTTCACGCTGCTGCCGGAGCTGATCCTGGTGGCCACCGCGCTGGTGGTGATCACCGCCGACCTCTTCCTGCCCCGCAGCGCCAAGTGGACGCTCACCCCCCTCGCCGTCTTTGGCATGCTGCTGACCGGCATCGGCTGCATCTGGGTCTGGGGCGTCAACGACACCGTCTTCGCCGGCTTCTACCGCGTCGACGACCTGTCGGTCTTCCTCAAGGGCGCGACGCTCGTGATCGGCGTGCTGGCCGCACTCTTCGCGCCGTCATACCTGGTCGGCCGGCGGCTGCCCCTCGGCGAGTTCAACGCCATCCTGCTCTTCAGCCTGATCGGCATTTTCGTGCTGGCCAGCAGCTCCGACCTGATCACGTTGTTCCTGGGCCTGGAACTGATGGTGATGCCGGCCTACCTGCTGACCGGCTACCACAAGACGGACCGATACAGCAACGAGGGCGGGCTGAAGTACTTCCTGCTAGGCTCCTTCGCCAGCGCAATCCTGCTGTTCGGCATCAGCTGGACCTACGGCCTGACCGGCACGACCCGGCTGGACGGCATCGGGCAGGCGCTGTCCGGCAACCCAGCCGGGCTGGTGGCGATCGGCATGCTGACGGTGGGCGCCACCTTCAAGGTCGCGGCCGTCCCCTTCCACTACTGGACGCCCGATGCCTACCAGGGCGCGCCCACGCCGATCACCGGCTTCCTGTCGGTCGGCCCGAAGCTGGGCGCCTTCGCGCTGCTGGTGCGTCTCTTCGTGGACGGCATGGGCGGCATCCGCGCCGATTGGCTGGCGGTGATGGCCGTCCTGGCGGTGCTGACCATGACCGGCGGCAACGTGGTGGCGCTCGTGCAGGTCAACGTCAAGCGCATGCTCGCCTACTCGAGCATCGCCCACACCGGCTACATCATGGCCGCCCTCGCCGCCTTCGCCGCCGCGCCAGCGGGCGCGATCCAGCAGCAGACCATCGAGGCCGTGCTCTTCTACCTGCTGGGCTACGGGGTCATGAACCTGGCCGCTTTCGCCGTGGTGGGCATGCTCCAGCGCGACCCGCGCCGCTATGGCGGCCTGGTGAGCTTCGCCGGCCTGGCCGGCCGCGCCCCGTGGCTGGCGGCGGCCATGGCGGTGCTGCTGCTGTCGCTGACCGGCATCCCGCCCACGGTCGGCTTCTTCGCCAAGCTGTACGTGCTGCTGGCCACGGTCGACGCCGGGCTGTGGTGGCTGGCTGTCGTCATCGCCCTGAACGCCGCGCTGGCTGCCTTCTACTACCTGCGGGTCATCGTGTACATGTACATGCGCGACGCCGAGGACGATCCCGCGCCCATCGATGCGCACCCGTTCACCGCCACCGCTTTGGTCCTGTCGGTGGCGGGCGTGCTGCTCCTGGGTCTCTTCCCCGAGCCGGTCCTGGAGTTCCTGCGCACCTCGGCCGGCAGCCTCTTCTAGGCCGATGGCGAACGGCCGAAGCGGGGAGGAGCCGAGGCTCGGTTCCGCGGCGCGCCGGCTGCTGGGCAGTCGCCGCCTGCTGATCGCCACCAACCGCGGGCCGGTGACCTTCGCCGTCGACCGTTCGGGCTCGCTGCGGCCGCGGCGCGGCAGCGGCGGGCTGGTCACGGCCCTGGGCCAGGTGGGCCGTTACGTGCCGCTCACCTGGCTTGCCGCTCCGATGAGCGACGGCGACCGGCGGGCGGCAGCGAATCCGAAGCTGATCGACCGCGCGCTGCCGGACGAGGAGCTGCGGCTGCGCTTCGCGGACGTCTCCCGATCGGCGCACGAGGCCGCCTACAACGTGGTGGCCAACCCGTTGCTCTGGTTCCTGCAGCACCAGATGTGGGAGCTCCCCACCCGGCCGATGATCGACGCGCCAACGCTGCGGGCGTGGGAGACCGGCTACGTCCCGGTCAACGAGGCCTTCGCGGATGCGCTGGTGGCGGAGGCCGGACGCGACCCGGAGCCACGGATCATGCTCCACGACTACCACCTCTACCTGGCGGCGCAGAGAGTCCGCCAACGGCGGCCGTGCGCGATCCTGAGCCACTTCACCCACATCCCCTGGCCGCCCTCATCGATGTGGCAGACCATCCGCCCCGCGATGCGCACAGCTATCGTCGCCGGCTTGGCCGCCAACGACGTGGTCGGCTTCCAGACGGAGCGCTACGCGCACAACTACCTGCGCAGCGCCGAGTCGTTCCTGCCAGGCGCGAAGGTGGACTACGGCCGGCGGCGCGTCGTCCTGCCCGACGGCCACGTGGCCTGGGTGCGGCACTACCCGATCAGCATCGACGTGGAGGCGACGCGTGCCGTGGCGCGCTCGGTGAAGGCGCGGCGCCGGGCCGAGCAGATGCTGCTCGCGGCGCGCGATCGGATCATCGTGCGCGTCGATCGCCTGGAGCCATCGAAGAACATCCTGCGCGGCTTCGCCGCGTTCGAGGCGCTGCTGACCCGCAACCCGCGGCTGCGCGGACGGGTCACGTTCCTGGCCTTCCTGGTCCCCTCCCGCACGGGCCTGCGCGAGTACGGGGACTACGGCCGCAAGGTGCAGGCCGCGGTCGACCGCATCAACGCCCGCTTCGGGCGCGCCGGCTATCAGCACGTGCAGCTCTTCTACGAGAACGACTACGCCCAGGCCCTGGCCGGCCTGTCGGTCGCCGACGTGGTGCTGGTGAATCCCCTGATCGACGGCATGAACCTGGTGGCCAAGGAGGCGGTTGTCGTCTCCGAGCGCGACGCGGCGCTGGTCCTGTCCGAGACCGCCGGCGCCTTCGACCAGATGGCGGACGGTGTCCTGCCCGTGGCGCCGGCGGACATCGTGGGCACGGCCGAGGCGCTGGCCGAGGGGCTTGCCATGCCGCGCAAGGAACGCGCCGAGCGCCTGGCGCGGCTGCGGGCCGGGGTGGAGCGCGAGGACATCAGCTGGTGGCTGCGCCGCCAGCTCAGGGACCTGGCCACGGTCGTGGACCGTCGCCGCGCCTCAGCATGAAGGGACCGCCGCCGGGCGTATCGGCGCCGCCGTTCCGGACCGCCACCCACGGCTGGTTCGTGGTGGACGACCGCGATGGCGAGATCATCGCCCTGGAGATGGATCGCGACTGAGCAGCTCCAGCAGCCGGACGACCGCGGCCGGATCGGGCAGCAGCGCGTCGGCCGCCGCGGCCACCTCCGGCGGAACCTCTCCGCCGCCGCCCACGCCGATGACCGCCACGACGGCGCCGGATGCGCGCAGCCGCTGCGCGGCGCGGAACATGTCCAGGTCGGTGATGTCGTCGCCCATCACCACCAGCCCGCGCAGCCCGTGGCGCTCGGCCACGGCCGTCACCGCCGTGCCCTTGTCGCCGGCGCCCTCCGGCCGCAGCTCCAGCGACATGCGCCCCGGGCGCAGCGAGATGACCGGGATCGCGGCTCCCTCGAGCGCCTCGCGGACGCGGGCCGCGGAGGCAGCGGGATCCGCGGCGTTGCGGAAGTGGACCGTCGCCGACAGGCCCTTGTGCTCGACGCTGACGCCCGGCTCGTCGGGGACGGCCTCGCAGGCCCGGTCGACGGCACGGACGGCGGCGGCCAGCTCCGGTGATGGGCGGGGCGCGTCGGCGCCCGGCTCCAGCCATTCCAGGCCGTGGTTGCCGATCACCAGCACGTCGTCTCGTCCCAGGATGCGTCGCGCGTCGCCCGCGGCCCGACCGGTCACGACCGCGACCACCGACAGCCGCTTCCCCAGCGCGGTGAGCGCGTCGGCGGCGCCCGGCAGGGCGCGGGCACTGGGCGGGTCGCTGACGATTGGCGACAGGGTTCCGTCCAGGTCGGTGAGCAGCCCGGCCGGCGCGGCGGCCAGGGCCGTCCGCGCCAGGTCCACCGCGCGGTCGAGGTCGTGCGGCTCCATCGGGCTCAGATGGGGATGCCGGCGTTTTTGGCTAGACTCGGTCGCGTGATGCGACGCGGCTCATCGGGCATCTGGGTTCCGCTCCTGCTCGCGGTGGCGGGGGTGACGCTCATTATCGTGGGCCAGCTGGACCTGGATCAGCCGCCGGCGGCCAGCCTGCCGCCCATCCCGGACCCGACTTCGCCGGTGGCCGTGGCCTCGCCCACGCCAAGCCAGCGCGCGACCCCGGATGCCACGGCGACTCAGGGGGAGACGCCCGCGGCCACCCCCTCGCCCACTCCGGTGCCGGACGACTGGGTGGCAACTCAGATCCAGGTTGAGACCGTGGGCCTCAATGTCGCCGTGCGACAAGGCCAGGAGCCGAACTGCACGTATCCACTCGAGGATGGCGCGTACATCGACTGCAATGCCTCGCAACCCGGTCGAGGCACGAACTCGTACATCACCGGCCACGCCCTGCTGCCCATCTTCAAGCGGCTGTGGAACGTGCAGCTCGGCGACGAGGTGAGGGTTCTGATGTCAGACGGCGCAGTGCTGCAGTACGTCGTCACCGAGGTGCATCCAAACGTGAGCTGCCCCGACAGTAACCCGCCGAACCCGGAGCTGAACCCGGAGG
>DASUSP010000020.1:0-8470 GCA_036375035.1 Candidatus Limnocylindria bacterium | reverse complement strand
TCGGCTCCAGGAAGACGACCACCCGGCCGTCCTCGGCGGCCATTGCGATCGCGCCGCGCAGCATGCGCGCCGCGTCGTCGCCGCGGGACGGTACGGCCAGCACCAGGCCGGGGATATCGCGCAGGGCTCCGATGGAGTTGTCGTTGTGGAAATGACCCCCGAAGCCCTTCTGGTAGGCGAGGCCGGCGACGCGCACCACCATGGGGTTTCGGAACTGGCCGGAGCTGAAGAACTGGAGCGTGGCCGCCTCGCCGCGCAGCTGGTCCAGCGCGTTGTGGATGTAGGCCAGGTACTGGATCTCGGGGACCGGCAGCAGGCCGATGTGCGCCGCCCCCTGCGCGATGCCCAGGATCGAGGTCTCGTCCAGCAGCGTGTCGAAGACGCGCCCCGCCCCGAAGCGCCGCTGCAGGTCGTGGGTGACGTTGTAGACGCCGCCCTTGCGCGCCACGTCCTCGCCGAACAGGATCAGCTCCGGGCGGCGTGCCATCTCGTCGGTGAGCGCAGCGTTGATACAGCCGGCCAGCGTGCGCGCGTTGGGCAGCGACAGCTCCTCGGGCAGGGTGCCGCCGAACAGCTCGCGGCGGCGGTCCGGGTCCGGCCCCGGCTCGTGCGCGCGGGCCGCCACCCGCTCGGGGTGGTAGGGGGCCATCGGCGCCGTCACCTCGGCCGTCGTCTCCAGTCGCGGACGGCGCGCGGCCTCGTCGGCCGCGGCCATCACCCGCTCCCGGGTGTCGGCCACGATGCGCGCCAGCGTCTCGGGTGTGGCCGCGCCGAGCTCCACCAGCCGGCGCGCGGTGTGCAGCAGGGGGTCTGCCGCCTCCGTGGCGGCGATCTCGGCAGCGGCGCGATAGACGTGCTCCGCGTCGCTGCCTGCGTGGCCCCACAGCCGGACCGTGCGCAGGTGCAGGAACGCCGGCTGCCGGGATCCGCGGACGTGGCGGATGGCCGCGGCGGTCGCCTCCCAGACCTGGTCGATCTCCCCATCGGCGGCGAAGTAAGCCAGGTGGTGCAGGTTCGCGTAGGTGTCGGCGATCCAGCCCTCCGGCGTCGGGACGCTGATGCCGGTCCCGTTGTCCTCGCACACGAACAGGATCGGCATGGGCAGCCCGATGCGCACGGCGTAGCGCGCGGTGTTGATGGCCGACAGCGCCGTGGCGTGGTTGGCCGAGGCGTCTCCGAACGAGCAGGCCACGATGGCGTCGGGCGGCAGCTCCTGCTCCACCCCCAGGCGCCGCGCCCGCGCCAGGCTGAAGGCCAGGCCCATGGCCTTGGGCAGGTGGCTGGCGATGGTGGAGGTCTGGGGCGGGACCCACAGGGGTCGGCTGCCCCACACCTTGTGCCGGCCCTGGGCGATGGGGTCCTCGCGGCTGGCGACGATGCCCAGCAGCGTGTCGAAGGCGGGGGTGGCGCCGGGCAGCTGGCGGGCGCGGGCCATCATCAGCGCGCCGGAGCGGTAGTGCAGGAACGCAGGATCGCTGATGCGCAGCTGGGCGCCCAGCACGACGTTCGCCTCGTGCCCGGCCGAGCTGATGGTGTAGAAGCTCCGGTTCGTCTTCTTCAGCTCCCGGGCGGCGACGTCCAGCTGGCGGCTCAGGACCTGGTCCTCGAAGAGGCCGATGGCCACGCGCGCGGTCAGGGAGCTGCCCGGGCGCAACGGGTCATCCGCTTCGAGCCGTTTCGCGGCCGGCCGGGCGGTGGCCAGGTATGCATCCAGCGCGCCCTGGACGATGGCGACGCGGTCGAAGGTCATCGGGCTCCGGGTCTCGTCAGTCGGTGGTCGGTGCGGGCGGCGCCATGATACGCGGCCGGCCCCGTCTCCCGGTGGCGCCGCCATGCCCACCCAGCCTCGCCCGGTAAGCCGCTGGTAAGCGGGCGGTAAGGCCTGATGCGGTTCCCTGCGGTGATCCGCGCCGACCGAGCGCAGCACCACCAGGGAGATGGACCGATGGAGATGGATCAGTCGACCGCCGCCCCACGCTGCCGGACATCACGAAAGGGGCCTGGGGCGTCCTGCGGAGGCGGCTGGCCGGTCGGCGGCCGCTGAGCCGCGCGAGCCTGCCTCAGCCGATGGAGATCAGGACGATGCCGGCCACGGCCAGGGCCATGGCAGCCAACGCCAGCGGCGGCATCGCGTCGCGCAGGATTGTCCGCGCCAGGAGCATGGTGACCACCGGGTAGAGGCCGGAGAGGGCGGCCGCGACGCCCACCGGGACCAGCCCGGCGGAGAAGACGAAGAGCGCGTTGCCGGTGACGTCCAGCGCCCCGGCCAGCGCGATCAGCGCAAGGCCCCGCTTCGGCGCGCCTCGCCTTCGTCGCAGGGCGACGATCGCGATCGTCCCGATGAGCGCGGCAGCCGCGGCGCGGCTGGCGACCAGGGCCCACAGGTCGTGCTCGTCCGCGGCCACGTCGAGGAAGACGAACCACAGTCCAAGTCCCACCGCCGCGGCCAAGGCCAGCCGCACGGCGCGGGCGTCGACGCCGCGCGTCGTGGTGCCGCTGGCCAGTACGCCGGCGCCGGCTGCGGCCACGACGCCGAGCCACTGGCCGGTTGTCAGCTGGTGCCCGAAGACGGCCGCGCCGACCAGGACCGGGATGGCCACCGAGCCCACCCCGGACAGCGCCGCCACCAGTCCCATCGACCCGAGGGACAGCCCGGCGTAGAGGGCCGCCAGGCCGAGGCCGCCGAACACGCCGGCTGCGGCGCCGAAGAGCAGCGCCGCAGCGTCCGGCGCTGCCGGACGGGCGACCGCGACGAGGGCCAGCAGCAGCACCAGGCCGACCAGCTGCGCTCCGCCGGCGACCACCCACGCCGGCGCCCGGCGGGTCGCCAGGCCGCCGGAGAAGTCGCCCGCGCCGAACGCCGCGGCCGATCCCAGGCCATATAGCACCCCTGGTTCCATGGCGAATCCTCAGCCCTGCCGCGTCCCGGCGCCGTGGGCCGGAGGGCCGGCGTCCGGGAGGCGGATGGCAGACTCTAGCAGCCGACCGCCGCGGAATCCGCGGACAACACGGGCATCCGGCAGCGGTTCCAGCGCCCTAGCCTCTGCATCGCGCGGATTTCGGCTTGACACCGGCACGCGCCGCGCCGCACAGTGCGCCAATCCCGGACGCCTCCCGAGCCGTCATGCCTGCGGCGGGTGCCCGGCCAATCGAGGAGCAGGTGGCCGTCGAACCGATGACCCACAGCACCGCGGCGAGCGGCAGCGCCGCGGCCCACGGTGGATCTCCGGTCCCCGCTGTCAGCCTGGAGGGGATCCACAAGCGCTTCGGCGACGTCGAGGCGGTGGCCGGGATCGACCTGCAGATCGCCGACGGTGAGTTCTTCTCGATGCTCGGCCCGTCCGGCTCCGGCAAGACCACGACCCTGCGCATGATCGCCGGCTTCGAGCATCCAACATCCGGCCGGGTGCTCCTGCACGGGCGGGACGTCTCCGGGCTCCCGCCTTTCGACCGGGACGTGAACACGGTCTTCCAGGACTACGCGCTCTTTCCGCACATGTCGGTCGGCGACAACGTGGCCTACGGGCTGGTGGTGCGGCGCGTGCCGCGCGACGATCGGGTCCGCCGCGTGGCCGAGGCGCTGCGCCAGGTGCGGCTGGAGGGGTACGAGGGCCGCCGGCCCTCCCAGCTCTCCGGAGGACAGCGGCAGCGGGTGGCGCTGGCCCGGGCCCTGATCAATCGGCCCCGGGTGCTGCTCCTTGACGAGCCGCTCGGCGCGCTTGACCTGAAGCTGCGCGAGGAGATGCAGATCGAGCTCAAGGACATCCAGCAGGAGGTGGGGATCACCTTCATCTACGTCACTCACGACCAGGAGGAGGCGCTCACCATGAGCGACCGCCTGGCGGTCTTCAACCACGGACGCATCGAGCAGGTCGGGTCGCCGGCGGACGTGTACGAGCATCCAGCCACCACCTTCGTGGCCGGGTTCGTGGGCACCAGCAACCTGCTCAGCGGCGAGGCGGCGCGGGCGGTCATCGGTCGCGACGGGGTCTTCACCGTACGCCCCGAGAAGATTCGCCTGGCAGACCCGACAGACCAGCCGGGGCCCGATGAGGGATCAGTGCTGGGCACGGTGCGGGAGGTCGTGTACATCGGTCCGGACACGCGCTACATCGTGGCGCTCGAGATGGGAGGTGAACTGGTCGTCACCCAGCAGAACCTGGAGACATCATCGATGGAGGCGCTGACCGCCGAGGGCCGGCCGATCCGGCTCATCTGGAAGCGCCGCCACGTGCTGAGCCTCGCCCAGAGCGAGGCATTGACGGGGGCAGAACAGGGAGAGACAGGCCAGTGAGGCAGTTGCGCATTCCAGCTCTCTTCGTCGCGCTCGGCATGGTGGCCGCCGCCTGCGGGGGGACGGGCGGTTCCGCGGGCCCCAGCGCGCCGGCGGAGATCGGCGAGGGAGAAGGTGAGCTGAACCTGATCATCTGGGCGGGATACGCCGAGCGAGGCGAGATCGACCCGGCCTTCGACTGGGTCACGCCGTTCGAGGAGGAGACCGGCTGCATGGTGAGCGTCACCGAGATGACCGACTCCAACAACGGCGTCTCGCTGATGCAGTCGGGCGAGTACGACGGCATCTCCGCCTCGGGCGACGCGACCACGCGCCTGATCGAGGGCGGCATCGTGGCGCCGGTGAACACCGATCTGTTCGAGAACTACGACGGCGTGTTCGACGGCCTCAAGGACCTGCCGCACAACACCGTCGACGGCGTGAACTACGGCGTTCCGCACGGTCGCGGCCCGAACCTGCTGGCCTACAACACCGATGTCGTGACCGAGACCCCGACCAGCTGGGACATCATCTGGGAGGGCGCTGACGACCTGGATGGCGGGATCACCATCTACGACTCGCCGATCTTCATTGCCGATGCGGCGCTGCACCTGATGGCCACCCAGCCTGACCTGGGCATCACCAACCCCTACCAGCTCAACGACGAGCAGTTCGACGCCGCCATCGCCCTGCTGGAGGACCAGCGGGACGCGGGCGCCATCTACTGGGGCACCTACACCGACCAGGTCGCGTCGTTCACGTCCGGGGACGTGGTGGCCGGCACCACCTGGCAGTTCCAGGTGAACCTGCTGCAGGCCGAGGAGCAGCCGATCGAGGCGGTTCTGCCCGAGGAGGGCTCAACAGGCTGGAGCGACACCTGGATGATCCACGCCGAAGCCGAGCACCCCAACTGCATGTACATGTGGATGGACCACATGATGTCGGCCGACGCCAACGGCCAGGCGACGGTCTGGTTCGGCGAGGCGCCGACCAGCGAGGCGGCCTGCGAGGTGGCGGACGGGCTCTCCCCGGGGCACTGCGAGCTGACGCATGCCCAGGACGAGGCCTATTACGAGAAGGTCTGGTACTGGAGCACGCCGCAGGAGGACTGCGCGGACGAGGACGCGGACACCACCTGCAAGGCGCAGGAGGACTGGGTCAGCGCGTGGACCACGCTCCGCGGCGGCTGATCGCGGATGACCGCATCTGACTGAGCCCGATGCTCCCCGGGGGCCAGCCCTCGGGGAGCATCATCACCAGCGCATGACTAGCACCGACGTCACCGGCGTCCCACCGAGCCCGCCAACCGGCCGCGGGCGCAGCGTGGCCGCCTGGCTGCACTCTCGCCCCCGCGCCCAGCTCGGCTCCCTGCTGGCAGGCCCGCTGGGCTGGATGCTGCTCGTCTACATCGGGTCGCTGGTCATCCTGCTCATCAACGCCTTCTGGGACACCGACTCGCTGGGGCGGGTGCAGCCCTGGGCCTGGAGCCTGGATGCCTTCGAGCGGCTGATCACCAACGACGTCTACCGCACCATCGCCCTGCGCACGGTGGGGGTCGCATTCGCGGTCACCCTCACCGACATCGTGCTGGCCTTCCCGATCGCCTACTACATGGCACGCGTGGCCTCGCCGCGCGTCCGGCGCGCCATGGTGGTGGCGGTGGTGATGCCGCTCTGGGCCGGCTACCTGGTCAAGGTCTACGCCTGGCGCACCATCCTGCAGGGCAACGGCCTGGCCGATTGGGTGCTGGCCCCGTTCGGCATCGACGGGCCGGGCATCACCTCGCTGAGCAACGCATGGCTGGTGCTCAGCTACCTGTGGCTGCCGTACATGATCCTGCCGATCTACGCCGGCCTGGAGCGCATCCCGAACTCGCTGCTGGAGGCGTCGGCGGACCTCGGCGCGAAGACGGCCAGCACCTTCCGGCGCGTGATCCTGCCACTCTCCCTGCCGGCCGTCGTGGCCGGCTCGATCTTCACCTTCTCGCTGACCCTGGGCGACTACATCACGCCCGACCTGGTCTCTGACGCGAAGTTCATCGGGAACGTGATCTACGACAACTCGAGCCTTGGCAACCTGCCCCTGGCGGCGGCGTACTCGATGCTGCCGATCGTGATCATGGTCGCCTACCTGCTGGTGGCGCGCCGGCTGGGCGCGTTCGAGTCGCTGTGAGGGCTCGGGCCGATGACTGAGTCGCGCTGGGTCCGCATCGGGCTGCGGATCGCGTCGGTGGGGGTCCTGGCGTTCCTCTACCTCCCGCTCGTGATCCTGACCATCTACGCATTCAACCCGAGCCGTCTGCCGGTCTGGCCCCCGACCGGGGTGACGCTGCACTGGTTCGGGCAGGCCTGGGAGAACGCCGCCATCCGCGACGCGCTGGGAAACTCGCTCCTTGCCGCGCTGGGCGCCACGAGCATCGCGCTGGTGCTGGGCACAGCGGCCGCTCTCGCCATCCAGCGCCACGCGTTCTTTGGGCGCGACACGGTCTCGTTCCTGTTCGTGCTGCCGATTGCGCTGCCCGGCGTGGTGACCGGCATCGCGCTGCGCACCACCTACCAGACCGTCGGCCTCGACCTGGGACTGACCACGATCATCATTGGGCACGCGACCTTCTGCGTGGTCATCGCCTACAACAACGTGATCGCCCGCCTGCGACGCCTGCCGCGCTCCCCGGAGGAGGCATCGGCCGACCTGGGGGCTGACAGCTGGACCACCTTCCGCCGCATCACGCTGCCGGGCATGGGAACGGCCCTGGTCTCCGGCGGGCTGCTGGCCTTCGCGCTGTCGTTCGACGAGATCATCGTGACGCTGTTCACCGCCGGTCCGGGGACGCGCACGATCCCGATCTGGATCTTCACCAACATCCAGCGACCCGCAGAGCTGCCGGTGGTAAACGTGGTCGCCTTCCTGCTGCTGGTCGTCTCGATCATCCCGGTCTACCTGGCGCAGCGCATCGCCGGCGACGCCACGGCGGTCCGATGAGCGTGCTGCCTCCGCCGCTCAAGCCGCTGCCGTGGGGCCGGGACGACACCCCGGATGCCGCCACCGTCGCGGCCCGGCTGCGCGCCGAGGGGGTCGAGCCCTACGCCTGGTCCAACGCCCCGGGGGATCGCTACGGCGTCCACGAGCACGGCTACACCAAGCTGCTGATGTGCGCGGCGGGATCGATCACCTTCCTGGTCGGGACCGATGCCGTGGCGGTGATCCTGGAGCCGGGCGATGGATTCGTCCTGCCCCCGGGGACGCCCCACGCCGCCGTGGTCGGTCCCCGAGGCTGCACGTGCCTGGAGGGACATCGCTAGGACCTTCGGCCGTTGGCGCGTCATCGGGCCAGGACCTATGCTGGCATGGCGGCCGAGCCCGCACCGAGCCGCGATCCACGCACGGAGGGAACCCCCGATGATCGTCGAACAGGGCTATCACGAGCCCCAGCCGCAGCCGGCCGTGATGCGCTGGCGCTACCCGATCATCGGGGCCGTGGCGGTCCTGGCCGCTGCCGTGGGACTCGTGCTGGGCAGCGTGCTGGTGACGAGCGGCGCGGCTCCGCTGGCGCGCGCCGCCGACTACGTCCCGGCTGACGCGGTGATGTATTTCGAGGCGCGGCTCGACCTGCCCGGAACGCAGCGGGCCAACCTGCGCGGCCTGCTGGAGCGCTTTCCCGCCGCCGATGTCGACGCGATCCTGGGCGACGCCCTGGCGGACACCCTGGACGAGGCGCTGGCCTCGGGCGACGCTCCGTTCGACTACTCAAACGACGTCGCGCCCTGGTTCGACGGCACCATGGCGGTCGCCTTCCTGGACTACCCGCTGAACATGGACCCCGGTCAGCCGCAGCTGCCCTCGACGCTCGGGCTGTTCGGCGTCCGCGACGCGGCAGCCGCCACCCAGCTGACCGATACGCTACGCGCCGAGCTGGAAAGCCAGGCGGACGCGACCTTCAACTCGACTGAGCACGAGGGTACGACGATCTGGACGCTCGACGTCTCGGAGGCCGAGCTCGGCATGCCGATCAGCGGCGCCGGCTTCGCCTACGCGGTCACCGACGACCAGCTGCTCCTGGCCAACGGGCGCGAGGTGATCGTGGCGGCGCTCGAGGCGCAGAGCGGCGACGGGCTGGCGGACGCCGACGAGGTGTCGCAGCTGCTCGACGCCGTCGCCGAGCAGCGCTCAGGCCTGATGGTCGTCAACTCGGCGGCC